>CACXFP010000240.1 GCA_902766985.1 uncultured Bacteroidia bacterium
TCGATGCGCTCCCTTTCAGCCTGGGCCTTGAGAAGTTTCAAGGTCTTGCGACGCTTGCGGATCTTCTTCTTCTCCTCCTTTGCAGCCCGGGCGGCCGCATCCTTGTCATCCTTAACCTTCCACCTGGCTTCCCTCGCAGCCGTGCGGCGGACCCTTTCCTGCTCCTTCAGCGCCTGTTTCTTCTCCTTCTCCGACGGTTCCCTGACAACCTTCGGAGGAGCTGCAGCAGTGTCGGCGGCGGCAAGGGTATCCCTGACAGCCAGGGTATCAGCCCTTTCACCGATATTGGCATCGAGGGAATCCTTAATATCCCCGACGGGCTCCAGACTCTCGACAAGTGCAAGTGAATCACGCCTCCGCATTTCCGCCAGTTCATTCTCCCGACGGCGTACCGCCTTCAAGGAATCCGCGGCGGCCAGGTCCTTGCGTATCCGGTCCATATGTCCGGGGAAGAATTCTTCGGTCCGCTTGAAGTCCGGACGGTCGATATTGTCGAACCGGCTTCTCTCGGAAGGACGGGGTGTCAGGGGGGAGATGGATTCAGGGGAAGACGGCCTGTCTCCCGGCTTCCAGTCATATCCTGTCAGCAACCTCTCGTCGCGGGGAAGCTGCACGACGGGATAGGCGTCGCTCTTCGGCTCGCTGAAATAATATATCTTCTCTATATTCCCTTCTTTAAGCCAGGCGGACAGCATCTTGCTCCCGGCCTTGTTGACAGTCGCAAGGGTATCGTTCTCCTCAAGATAGAAAAGCATCTGGGCGCCACCGAGCACGTCGAACCTCTCGAGCCCTCCTTCATCGTCGAAGAAGGCCATCATGTCGGTGCCCTTTATCTGGTCGAAACAGGAGGTATCCTTGGTCTCCTGGACGATTATGAAGGCGTTCGACATCAGGCTGGCCCTCTCGAGCTTCCTGTCCTTCATCATCACGGATATGCTGTCGGCCGAATACTGGCGTACCGTTTCGTGCCAGATCACAGGACTCTCATAAAGCCTTACAAGGGAATCCAGGTCATTGTATTCCAAAAGGTCGCATCGGACCTGCATGTCTTTCCGGAACACCCGCACCCTTCCCGTAGCCTTCAGGAAGCCTATCCTGGAAGTGTCCGCTGGTTCCATGGAAAGTGAATCGGACGGGGCAGCCCCGAGAGAGTCGGCAGGAGGCAGGAGGGAATCGGCAGGAGGCAGAATGGAACCGGGGACGGCGACGGAGTCCCTGTCCGCAAGTTTGTCCGGTAAAGGAGGAGTCAGCGTATCAGGGAGTTGGAGTATCTGCTCAACGGTCATATACGCCACAGGATTCGGGTCATCCTCGAAAGGAGCCGGAAGGTTTCTTCCGAAACCACCTGAACGACCGGAACCAAATCCACCCGATCGACCGGAACCGAAACCACCGGAACCGAAACCGCCTGAGCCGAAACCACCGTTCTGTCCGGTGCCGCCCGTCCCTCCGTTCCTTGAATTCCTGTCGGTACCGGAAGTACCCTTGCTGTCACTGGGGTCGATACCCTCCTCGATCTGCCTCTTGGCTTCCTCGGCAGCCTGTTTCGCCTGCTCATACGCAGTCTTGCGGTATTGGGTTACGGCGTCAGCCTCCATGGCGGCAAAACGGCTCTTGGACAGGTCGATGAAATACGGAGCGATGTCACAACGCCTGATCGCGTCATAGACAAAGACATCAGCCCCGATCCACACCGTGTCTATCTTCTCTTCCTCTCCCTCTCCGCTGCGGGTCTTGGCTATTACCACCGGATCCCTCGTGAGGGTGATCCTTTTCAGGGAATCCTGATAGAACAACCTTCCGGCCAAGACGGAGACATCCCTGGTAGTATCCAGGATCTGGGCATGCCCCAGCATCTCAACGTCACCGGGAACGGAATAATAGTAAAGGGAATCGGCCCAGCCTTCCTGGTCCCTCGTCATCACATGGACGTTGCGGTGGAAAAGGAAGGTCTCTCCCTCCCGGTCATACCATCCGTTGTCGGCATAGAGCATGTCGTCATCCTTCCATGCGCTGGTCTTGGAGCCGAAGGTAGCCCGATTCTTATCGGTGTCGTATTCCAGCCTGGTGGTCTTGATGAAGATGGAGTCGGTGTACATGTTCACCTTTTCGGTGAAGGTGAACAACTTGATCTTCGAATCATAGGTGCCTGTGACGCTCTCTATCACCTGGCCGTCCTTGTCCCTCATGGCGCCCCCGTTGAAGAAACGGGCGACGCTGTCCCTGGTGTTGTAATCCAGGAAACGTGTTCTCAGCGTGTTCCCGTCCTTGTCCTGGAGCTGGACCAGGGAGCCGCGGAACTGGGCAAGGTCCTGGTCTATGACATAATCCAGACGGTCGCTCTTGAGGACGGTACGGTCCTGGATGATCTGGACGTTCCCCCGGGCCTCGATGAGTTTCGCGTTCACGTTCCACATGGCCGTGTCGCAGAGAAGGTAGGTGTTGTTATGGAGGAACCTTGCCGGTCCGGTGACCTTCCTGTACGTAACCCCACCCTTGTCGATCAGCTCGTTGCTCTGGGCGCTCAACTCCTTGACTACGGAGTCGCGGGGCGCGTTTTCCTGAGCGGGAGCCGACAAAGTCCACAAAAGCGGAACAAGGGCCAGGATGGGCCGGAGGGGTCTCAGCATATCACTTTCTTATTTTGGAAAGCCACGCGCTGCGGTTGAATTCACAGCCGGAGAACATCGGGTCCAGGATTATATGGGTAGTCTTGATGTGCTCATCAATGAACTTGTCCAGTTCCTTGATACGGAGGTCCTGCTGCACTTTCTCCTGAAGCTGGGTATAGTCGTCCGTAAAACTCGCGGTATGGGCGGGGAGGATCTTGTCAACCTTGATCACCTTATAGACGGTATTACCATTTCGTCCCTCATTGTCAAGGGATTGCACCGGCTCGGAGATTTCACCCTCCTTAAGGTCCTTGATGGCCCTGTAATCTTCCGGCTTAAGCTGGTCGATCTCGAAATAGGACGAACCGGTGGAAGGGTCGGCCATCTGGCCGCCGTTCGTGCGTGTGGCGAGGTCTTGGGAGTAGAATGCGGCGGCAAGTTCGAAGGAAACGGCCTTGGCCTGGATTTCAGTGCGCAGGGAGTCAAGGGTCTTGAACGCCTTTTCGCGGTCCTCATCAGTATATTTGGGTTTCATGAGGATATGGCGCGCGTTGAACATGTCGCCCTTTTTGTCGATCACTTCAATGATATGGAAACCGTCGGGGGTCTCGACTATCTGGGATATGTTGCCGGGCTTGAGGGACATGGCCGCATCGGAGAAAACCGGCCAGTACATGGATTTGGGAGCCATTCCAAGTTCGCCGCCCCTCAGGGCGGTACCGGGATCCTCCGAATAAATCCTGGCAAGGGTGGTGAACTTCTCGCCGTTCATAATCCTTTCCCGCAACTCGAGAAGCTTCTCCCTCACGGCGAAATTGGCGGCTTCCCGGTCGGGATAGATACATATCTGGCTGAGCTGGTATTTAACGGGAACTACAGGCAGGTCTGCCTTGTCGACGGTGTCTATGTAATGCTTCACGTCGCCGGGGGTGACTTCGGGAATACGACCCGCAATCTGAGACTGCTCCTGCTGGGTGAGGTTCTGCTCGGTAACCTGCTGGCGCCAGTTCTGGCGGAGCTTGTAAAGGGGTTTCCTGAAATACTCCTCAACCTTCTCGTCGCTCCCGAACGTCCTGCGGATGCCGTCCACATGCTGGGAAAGGGCGGCTTCCACCATGTCTTCGTTCACAGAAAGGGAATCCAGGCGGGCCTGCATCAGGAAGAGTTTGGATTCCAGGATCTGCTCCAGGACTTCGCAGCGTGCGTTCCTGGTGTTAAGCATTCCCTGGGCGGTGAGCATCTGCACCTGTTCTTCAAGGGAAGACAACGAAATCATCTCATTCCCCACCACTGCAACTATCTTGTCCACCACCTGATACTTCTGGGCCGAAGCCGCGAAGCCAAGCGCCGCAAAAACGGCGACAAGGGTTATCTTCTTTATGGATATGTTCATACTCAAAGGATTGTCTTAATCAATAAACAACGAACTTTTCCTTGTTCCGGGCATCATCCAGCAAGTCTTGTTCCAAAGCGACCACAAGGTCGTGTTTTCTGGTGCTGAGGAGGATGTCGCAGATCCTGGCCCGGCAGTAATCCAGAGGGGCTGTTTCCCCGGCCTTTATCATCTCACTGACATATACCACGTACATGAATCCCTGTCCATCAGGAACTTCGACAGGAGCTTTGCCGGCATTGGACAGGAGCGAGAACACGTCTGCCCCGGTTTCCCTTGCCGCTTCCACCGCTTCGATCCACCTTCCTGACCAGTCGAA
>CACXFP010000241.1 GCA_902766985.1 uncultured Bacteroidia bacterium
ATTCATGGTTAAGAAATGATTTTACATATAAGACATGAACACCAGGAATATTCCTAAGAAAAATCAGAGTCCCATGAACATGAGCAGGATAGGAGTATCCTTCAATTTCACTCTCAAGGATTTGAGGGCCCTCTGGATGCGGTAGTCCACGGTTTTCACGGATACACCCTCACGGGCGGCTATCTCCGCATAGGTCAATCCGTGAAAACGATGAAGGACGATGGCTTCCCGATAGGAATCAGGGAGGGAGTCAAGGGCCTCGTTCAGCTTTCCGATCAATCTCTCAAGTTCAAAAGACTCGCTCTCGATTCCCACAAAATCAGGCATTTTCTCCCAATAGACGGCATCCGTACGCTTTTTGGCCTTCCCGGAATCGATGCATGTCAGGCATCTGTTATGGACAGACCAGAAAAGATAAGAGGAAAGGGAGGTGCGGATATTCAGTGTCGTGCGGTTCTCCCACAGCCATAAGAGAAGGGTCTGGACAATGTCTTCCGCATCTTCAGACATGACGAATCTACCCGCGAAAGCCTTGAGAGGCTTATAATATTTATGGAATATGCCGTCAAAAGCTTCCACACTCCCGTTACGGAGTCTGGAAAGGTATCTTTTGTCAGTATCTTCCGAGATCTGGTTCATGTTTATTCCGGCAATCCAATACAAATATATGAAATTTTAATTTTTGAATTTAGGAATTCGACCTGTTCCGTCGTCTTACAATAAACGACACCCCTATGCCTAAAGATTTGAGCACCTTGCTCCCCCTGTACATGGAGGGAAAGACTACCGCAGAGCAGACCTCCCAGGTGGAAAGTTGGATTGCGGAAAGCGAAGAAAACCGTACGACAGCCGAGAAAGCTGCGGCGGTGTATCAGTTTGCCGATACCATACTGTCCTTGGAAGGAGACGAAAAGAAAGGACTTAACAAACTGCATCGGCGTATCCATTTCATCGGAGTGAGAAAGACCCTCCTCTGGGCCGAAAGGATAGCCGCAGTCCTTTTCATCCCCCTTCTTGTGACCGGAGCCATCCTTCTTACAAGGAAATCCGAGATCCCTATACCACAACGGACTATGACAACCCCTCCGAGCATGACTGCATCCACCACCCTGCCGGACGGTTCCACGGTCATACTCAATTCAGGATCAACCATATCCTTCCCATCTGAATTCAAAGGAGGAGAACGTCGTGTGATCCTCAACGGCGAAGCCTGGTTCGACGTAGTCAAGGATGATTCCGCCCCCTTCTACGTGGAAACTCCCCAGAAAGCAACGGTTAAAGTCTACGGAACCTCTTTCGACGTCGATGCCTATTCCACGGAAACGACACTTAGGGTAGTGCTGCTTGACGGAAAAATATCCCTGCTATACACCAACAGTGACGGAAACGACTCTGAATGGCGGCTGCAACCCGGCGACAGGGCCATATATGATGCCGTTTCGCGCATCGTCGATTATACCAGCAGGGTCAACGTAGAGGCCATCTCATCGTGGACTACCGGGAAACTGGTATTCCAGCGCACCCCTGTTCCGGATATGTTGCGCAGCCTTTCAAAGAGATATGGGGTGAAATTCATAATCCGCGACCATGCTGTCAAGTCCTACCAGTTTACCGGCATGATAGAGAACCAGAGTCTTGACCGTGTCCTGGAATACATATCCACGGTTTCAAGGATCAGATTCAACAATATCTCGGAGCCTGATGACAAGGAAGCATACATTGAAGTCTTCTAAAATAACCTATAATTATTATTAACCATTTATTAATCTTTAAATCAGCTATTTATGAAGAAACTAACCTCTAAGGATGGCTTCATGGCCAAAGTGTCCGCAATGGCACTTGGTTTTCTGATGCTGATTGCTACACCTTCTTGGGCACAAGATCAGAAAGTGACCATAAATGCCCGCGGAACGACCGTACAATCGGTAATGAGCCAGATTGAGAGTCAGACAGGTCTGACATTCTTCTACGAAAACACGAAGCTGAATACCACACGCCGGGTATCCTTGAATGTCAAGGATGAAAGCGTTTCCTCCGTCCTGTCAAAACTTTTCAACGGAACGGATGTCTCTTTCAGTTTCAGGGACAGGAACATCCTGTTGGCAAATAAACCCGCCACTGCACAGGCCTCCAAAGAAAAGGTTTACAGCGGCAGGGTCCGGGATGTGAACGGAGATCCGATTGTTGGCGCCTATGTGGTGAAGCCAGGGACGACCCAAGGGACATTCACCAACAACAACGGATACTTCTCCATCGAAGACGTGAATCCGGGAGAGACGCTCGAGATTTCCTGTATAGGTTTCACTTCCCAGAATATCCGCCTTGGCAACCGGAGCGACCTCAACATAGTCCTCCTCGAAGACACCCAGTCGCTTGACGCCAGTGTGGCAATCGGCTACGGTACGGTCAAGAAGAGAGACCTTACGGGAGCCGTCGCCTCAATAGCATCGGATGACATCACGCGTGTCACCCCTACTCAGACCATGGATGCCATGAAAGGTAACATCGCCGGTGTGAACATCATGACGAACAACGGAAAGGCCGGATCATCATTCACGATGACGATCCGAGGACAAAGTTCCATCGACCAAAGCAATGAACCGCTGGTTGTCGTGGACGGAGCTATCGGTGCAGACCTCAATCTCCTCAACCCTAACGACATCGAGAAGATCGACATCCTCAAGGATGCCTCATCCTGTGCCATCTATGGTTCCCGAGGAGCAAACGGTGTCATCATCGTAACGACAAAAAGGGGTCTCAAGGGAAGCCGGGCAAGGGTATCTTATTCCGGAAACATCGGCTTGACACATCCCGTCAATCTGCTTGAATTCGAAGATCCGCAGACGATGGTCGCCCACCTTGACCTCTGGAGACAGGCCACCGGCGCCGCGTATCCCCTTTCCGATGCAGAGAAAGAAAACATCGCCAATGAAAGGTATTTCGACTGGATCGACGCGGTCCTGAAGAACGGTCTCCAGACAGAGCACACCGTGTCTCTCTCCGGAGGAACCAACAACATGAACTACTATTTCTCCGTAGGTTACAACAAGACCGTGGGCAATGTTTCTCCAGAAGGGTATAACCGCTTCAATATCAAAGCAGGAATAGATGCCAATCTTTCCGAGACCCTCTCCGCTGGATTCACTTCCACTGCAACTTACGCCATCGTCAATTCCGGTTCTCCGGAAATCCTGCGTTCAGCAAGCCGACTGCGCTGGACACAATGGCCTTATGACGACGAAGGAAATCTCACAATGAGTCCGTCCGGAGATGCCGGAATGGGCAACCCCCTCATAGAGATGAAGGATGACAACTATGTCGAGGAAGACCGCACCCAGGGATTCATGGGCAATGCCTATCTGGAGTGGAGACCGATAAAGGGACTGTCTGCCCGCTCATCCATCTCCGCCATGTGGAACAACTACAGGAGCGGATTCTACGTCGGTCTGCTTACAAAGAGTGCAGCACAGAACCCCGCTGCCGTTTTCTCCACCTACACCCCCACCCAGAACATGTCATACACATGGGACAATCTCATTACATATAACCTCGAGAAGGGTGACCATAAACTTAATATCAATGCAGGCCATACGATAGCACACGAGCGTTACGAAGGAATGTCCCTCAGGGTATCGAACTATTCCGACAACACGCAGTGGTACGCAATGGAGAGTGCCGCGGCGGTGGATTCCAGAAATTCAGACTACTACGACTGGTCGCTGGTCAGCTTCCTCGGCAGGGTCAACTACACATGGAAAGACCGCTACCTCATTACCTTGACAGGACGTTGGGACGGCTCCTCCAAACTGGCCGCAGGACATAAATGGAAGTTCTTCCCTTCAGCAGCCATTGCATGGAGGGCATCGGAAGAGGAGTTCATAAAGAATCTGAACGTGTTCTCGAACCTCAAGTTCCGTCTCAGCTACGGAGAAGTAGGCAATGACTCCGTCAGGCCTTACGGCACCTCCTCGCTGGTGAGTGCATACACTTACAATTTCGGTACGGCCACGAAGGCATATGCTCCGGCATCACTCTCGAACTCGGCCCTTGGCTGGGAAGTTTCCAAAGAGTGGAACCTCGGTATCGAACTCGGTCTCTTCAAGGATAGGATAAGCATCAATGCAGATCTCTACAACCGCAAGACCGACGGCCTTATTCTTGGACGCGCCCTTCCTCCCGACACCGGATACGAGACAATCACCGGCAACTTTGCAAAGACGCAAAACAAGGGTATCGAGCTCACCATCAACACGATCAACGTTTCAACGAAAGATTTCTCCTGGAAGACCAGCATCAACTTCTCAAAGAACCATAATGAGATCCTCAGCCTGGATGCAGGAGGAGACCTTGACATCATGTATGGAAACGAGATCACCCCTGCACACCAGATGGGTATAGGCAACACCAATTACGCAAAGGCATTTATCGTCGGAGAAGACATCAGTGCCGTTTATTGGTATGAATTCGACGGTATTTTCCAGGACGGTGAACAAAGTTCCGAACTGGCACAGTCGATGTACGGAATTGCCGCCCAGGCCGGCTTCCCGAAGGTTAAGGACCAGGATGGCGACGGTAAAATCACCGTTGCGGACAAGAAAGTCCTCGGAACCGGGTCCCCTTCCTGGACAGGAGGTATAACCAACACCTTCCTCTATAAGAACTTTGACTTCTCATTCTCCCTGTACACCTTCCAGGATGTATATATCTTCGATGAGATATATTCTACATTTGCCATGCCTACAATGGTTATATACAAGAGGATGGCCAATGTATCCTACTGGTCCGCAGACAATCCGTCCAACGAGATAGGTTCAGTCTGGTCAGGCCTCCTTTCCGGAGGATACGGCTCCACGATGTATTTCCACAACACTTCATGGACACGTCTCCAGAACGTAACCCTGGGATATACACTGCCCATGGACTTCACCCAGAAAATGGGCATAAGCAGGCTCAGGGTATACCTTACCGCCAACAACCCTTACATGTGGTCCGCCTGGAAACATAAGACCTGGGATCCTGAATGGGGAACTTACTCAAGCGCCGGCGTAGGAGTCAGCAACGCCAGCTACTTGTTTGGTGTCAATATAACTTTCTAAAGAAACGACAGATATGAAAACAGCTATTTTAAAGATATTTACTATCCTGGCTGCCATTGTCCTTCTTTGCCCCGGTTGTGAGGACTATCTCACCGAGAAACCGAAGGGAGATCTCACCACAGATCTTGTATATTCAACTCCCGACGGTTATGAGAGGCTGGTTGCCTCCTGCTATATTCCTCTGAGAAACGTATCGAAATATAGCCCGATGGCAATTTCAGGAACCGACCTCTTCACGGTAAATGCCGACGAAGGCAACAGCGACCTGATGAATGACTATACAGCACTCTCATTCAATACGACAAACGGAATGATAGATATGTGGTGGAAGATCCTCTACAAGGGAGTCCAGTGGTGCAATACGGCGATAGAAAGGGCAGACGGAGTGGAAGGAGGCGTAGAAGAGACGATCAAGACACGCAGGGCGGAAGCCGTATTCCTGAAAAACTTCTACTACTTCTTCCTCGTACAGAGCTTTGGAGACATCCCATACAGGGACTATGAAGTGTCTTCTCCCGAGACAGACATCTCCAGGACTCCTGAAGCAGATGTATATGCCGGTATGATAGCCGACCTTGAGGCGATAAAGGAAGACCTTCCCAAGAAAGCTTCCCTGTCCGGTGCAGACGAAGGCCGGGTATGCTGGGAAGCCTGCCGCCAACTCCTTGCAGAGATATATCTTACGAGGGGCTGGGACTACAACGGCAAGCTCGGCGGGTCGGACAAGGATTTCAAACTCGCAGCACAGTACGCTGATGATGTAATATCATCCATGGGTGCCCTTCAGGGCAATTCCGCAGATTCATTCTTCCCTGACGGAGACTGGACCAAGGATGGTTATGATGCAAGCAGCGACAAGAATTCCGAGATCATTTTCTCCTTCCGTTTCTCCTCCGACAGGTCCAGCAACACCGAAATATGGAACACCAGCGGCGACAACAGCGTCGGAAGCAACATGCATTACATGCTTACCGCGGGTATATCAACCACATGGTATGGTATACTCGATATCAATTCCATGTACGGGGCCGGCGGCGGAGGAAATGTTCCTACTTCCTATGCATACGAGATTCTCCATCCCGAAATGAAAGGTTTCGACAAGAGGGCCAACACCTTCTTCAATGATGCCATAATCGCCGAAGTGGAAGAGGAGACGAAGGACGGGACCAAAGTATTCCCTGGGGATACGGTGGTATTCATCCCCGGAGCTGAAGACGGAGAGGTACTCGCCGACGGCACCGTCATCAACTATGATGACTACAGGATCAACAATCCTCACATAGTCATCTTCTCCCCAACCGACATCGCTGAAGGCAATCTTTGCTACAGCAAGGACGGCTTAACTGAAATCCGTGCCAGATTCTTCTTCTGGAAGTTCTTCGAACCTTACAACAGGTATGAGGACATGGGCTCCAAGGACATGCCTTACATGAGACTGGCAGGCTCATATCTTACCGCCGCAGAGGCTTATCTCATGGCTGGGAACAAAGGACGTGCAGCTGAACTCTACACTGCCGTGCGCGCCCGTTCCATAGACCTTTCGATGAGCCCTACGGGAAAGGATCCCGATGCAAGGACGGCGGCGAACATAACCATCGACGACATTCTTGACGAAAGGGGACGCGAACTGTCCGGTGAATTCCACCGCTGGTTCGACCTCAAGAGGACTAAAACCCTGTATACGAGAGTCCCCAAATACAACACCAGAGTCAAGAAAGCAGGCGAACTGGAAAAGGATGCTTCCGTCGGCAAGTATCTCCTCCGTCCTATTCCCGACAATGAAATCCAGAGGGTAACCAACCCTGATTTCAAACAAAATCCCGGATATCTGATTTAATGGAAATTAGATAAGTTGCAATTTGGTGCACAGAGGGGATGGTTGTTCAAGCCATCCCCTCTTTCAACCAGTTCCTTTCTGAATTCCCGATAAAGTATTATATTGACGATGAATACAATGAATAATGTATTGACTTACATGAAACGGATCTATATTCTAGCCGCGGCCTTACTTATGACAGTGGCTGGTTTCGCCCAGGACCGGTTCCTGGGCATGCTGTCCGATCCTTCTACTGAGCTGATGTCGCACGATTTCCGCTATGTCGGCGAATACGGCGGCTGGCGGTACGGCCTGTACAACGCCGGGTATGCATCCACCTTGGAGCATCCGAAGAACCTCGACATCGATGTCAAACTATGCCGCTGGAAAACGGACGACGCCGCACACCGCGAAGTCTGCCAGGTCTGGCATACCGGCCAGGGAATCACCGACGATTTCCGGGCGCCCTACGACCCGACCGGAATCATCGAGGGGCACGTGCTGCATATCCTGTTCTGCCCGGGCGTAGACGGGCGAAGCGCATATGTCCATGTCCCATATGACCTTAAAAAGAAGCAGTTGGGCAAGGAAGAAGTCATGACGCTGGACGGTGCGCAGATGACGGTCGCCGGCGTGCTAGACAACTACAAGGCCCGCACCGGCGACGAGATTCCCTGGTTCACGGACGGGGGAGCCGAGACTGCCTTCGGGATTGGGATGAATGTCGAAATCGTGCGGCACCGGGGCTGGTACTACAGTGTCGTCAGCGCCTATGCACTGGGGTTTACCTGCATGGTCGTCCGCTCCCGGGACCTGGTCCGGTGGGAAACGGTCGGCATTCCCGACTTGTCCCATCTCCACATCGGGAACTGC
>CACXFP010000242.1 GCA_902766985.1 uncultured Bacteroidia bacterium
GGGGAATCCTTTATGACCTTGCCCGGAATGGGAAGACTCTATGGGAGCAGCGCATCGGTATCGTCAGCACGATGACTTTCATCCGTAACGGCCAACTCGAGGATACCTTCGCTATTGCGGATATCCTGCTCCATCATCCCCACGACCTTATCCACAAGGCTGTCGGCTGGCTCCTGAGGGAGGCCGGCAAACGCGACAAGGCGGCATTGGACGCCTTCCTGCAAGACCGCTACCGGACGATGCCCCGGACGATGCTCCGCTACGCCATCGAGAAGTATCCGGAGTCCGAGCGTCTCTCCTACTTGTCCCGCGGATAAAGAAAAACCCCTCTGAGATGCTCTCAAAGGGGTTTTCGTGTGACTCCTACAGGACTCAAACCTGTAACCTTCTGATCCGTAGTCAGATGCTCTATTCAATTGAGCTAAGGAGCCGGAAACGGACTTGTGGTCCGTGAGTTTTAAGCCTCGGTAGCGGGCTCGGTGGCAGGAATTTCCACTTTCGCGGAGAACTTCTTCTCCTTGATGCGGGCCTTCTTGCCCTGGAGGTCGCGGAGGTAGAATATCCTGGCCCTGCGAACCTTACCGACCTTGTTCAGTTCGATGGAATCGATGGCGGGGGAGTGATAGGGGAAAATCCTCTCAACTCCGATGCCGCCGGAAATCTTGCGGACCGTGAAGGTCTTGGTGAAAGGGGTGGCGCCGCTGATCTGGATAACTACTCCTCTGAATTTCTGCAGCCTGTATTTGTCACCCTCCTTGATTTTCAAGGTAACGGTGATGGTGTCACCAGCCTTGAACTTGGGGTATGAAGCGACTTTCTCGTTAGCAAAAGAACGCTCAACTACATTGATCAAATCCATTTTCTTTACTTTTTAAGTGCAACGTTGCGCATATCTCATAACGAACCGCAAGAGGTTGCTTTGGTTTTTGGGACTGCAAAAGTAAGGATTTTTTTATGCAAAACAAATTTTTCAGAAAATATTCTTCTCCTTTTCAAACAAATTCCTGTCATCCCTGTTCAGATCCGGGGTAAATGAGGGGTTCTGGCGTATCGACTGGAACATATCTTTTTCAGACTTGGAGAGTTTCCTCGGGATCCATACGAGGATCTTGACATACATGTCTCCCCGACCGGAACCGTAACCGTTGACGGAAGGCAGGCCCTTGCCTTTGAGCCTCAGGACGGTCCCTGACTGGGTGCCTGGCTCGATCTTAACCTTGTAGCCGCCGTCGAGGCAGGGGACTGAAATCTCTGTTCCCAGCATAGCGTCCGTGACGGATATTATCTTGGAGTAGAAGAGGTTGTTACCTTCTCTCTTGATATCTGGATTCTCGATTTCCTCGATTACGACCAGCAGGTCGCCGTTGATTCCTCCGCGCGGAGCCGCATGGCCTTCACCCCTGACGGTAAGCTGCATGCCGTTCTCCACACCGGCGGGGATCTTCACCTTCACGGTCTGCTGTTTGCGTACAAGGCCGCTTCCCGAGCAGGTATGGCAGGGATTGGTGACGATCTTGCCTTCTCCGCCGCAGCGGGAGCAGGTGGTGTAGGTGACCGTCCTACCGAAGAGGGTGTTGGCATATCTCTGGACCTGCCCGGTGCCGTTGCAGTCTGGGCAGGTCTTGACGTCTGACGCGTTCTTGGTGCCTTTCCCGCCGCAGTCGGGGCAGGCTATGTTCCTGGTGAGGGTAACTTCTTTTTCGCAGCCCTTGTTGATCTCCTCAAGGGTGAGCCTTACGCGTGTGCGGATGTCGCGGCCGCGGGGAACCCTTGTCCCCGTCCTGCCGGAAGAAGAGCCTCCGAAACCGAAATTGCCGAATCCGCCGAAACCTCCGAATCCCCCTCCGAACAGATCGTTGAGGATGTCGTTCAGGTTGCCGAAGCCGCCGCTGAAATCGGGCCCCGCCTGACCGTCCACTCCGGCGAAGCCGAACTGGTCGTATTTCGCCTTTTTGTCAGGGTCGCTGAGCACCGAATAAGCCTCGGAGGCCTCCTTGAATTTCTCTTCGGCGGTCTTCTTCTCGGCATCGGTGCCGTTCACCCAGCGGTCCGGGTGCCATTTGAGCGCCATCTTGCGGTAGGCGTCCTTTATCTGGTCGGCGCTGGCATTCTTGTCCAGCCCCAGCACTTCGTAGTAATCTCTTTTTTCTGCCATGATAGATTATCCTTCCTATTAATCAGGCACCTACGACAACCTTAGCATATCTGAGGACCTTTCCTCCATAGGTGTATCCGGTCTGTACGACCTCTATGACTTTGCCCTTCATGTCCTCCGAGGGAGCGGGGAACTGGGTGACGGCTTCGTGGAAGTCCGTATCGAAGTCCTTCCCTACAGCGTCGATGACTTCCAGTCCCTTGGATTTGAGGTAGGCAAAGAGCTTTTCATAGATGAGGCTCGTGCCCTTGACGGCCGCTTCGTCCTTCGAATCCTTGAGGAGTTCCATGGCCCTTTCGAGGTCGTCAAGCACCGGGAGCATGCCTTTGATGGTGTCTGCGGCGGCAGAGCCCACGAGGGCGAGCCTCTCCTCGGCATTGCGCCTGCGGAAAGTCTCGAATTCGGCCATGAGTCTCAGATAATCGTTCTTTTCTTTATCGAGTTGCTGCTCCAGTTCTTCTTTCTTTTTCTCCAGTTCCTCAATTTTCAGGAGATTCTTGTCAATTTTCTTTTCCCCTGTCTCTTTCTGCTCTTCCTTTATCTTGGGCTCTTCTTTTGTCTTTGCCATAATAATGTTTTTTTCTTCGTCTTTTGTGAGCAAATTATCTGCCAGCCGTTTTTTCTGCCACTTTGTCAGTGAGCGTCCAGTTGCCCTGACCCCTTTCTTCGACGTTCCCGGAAGGCAGGGTGATGGTTGCGGTGCATCCTACGGGGACCCTGATTTTCAGACGGAAGCCGTCAGCCGTCCTGGCCACATCCGATGAGAGCTTGCCGTAAGGGGTTACAGTAGAGTAGGATGCGCTGGTAAATGATGAGGGAAGATTGGGTTTTACGGTGAAATGCCTGAAGCCGGGTGCATCAGGATCGGTGTCTATGCCGCAGAGTCCTTTCTGGAACCAGGTAAGTCCTGCTCCGTGGACGGGATGGTTGCGGGAATTGTCACCGTCGTACTGCTCCCAGAGGGTTGTCGCTCCGTTTTCGAGCATGAAGCCGATGCTGGGGAAGTCTTTCTTGGTAATGATGGATGCCGCCACGTCTTCGAGTCCGTTGTCCGACA
>CACXFP010000243.1 GCA_902766985.1 uncultured Bacteroidia bacterium
AGGTCATCTGTCCGGCTTCATAGCTGTCGTTCAGGAGGTACTGCACAGGGAAACCCTCGTATAATTTGAGGAATTCCCGGAAATACCGGTCCCAAGCCCCCGGGTCGAGCTTGTCCACTTCCAGACCCGTCGCTTCGGGAGGGGCGGGGTGGTTTTTCTTGCCGGTCAGGGACATCCCGAACCTGTAGATGCGCCATTTCCCTTCGGGCACGTTCCAGGTTAGCCTCCCGTCCCTGTCAAGGCAGCTCAGGTCGATTGTCTTCGTGACGGGATCGGAGGTCTGAGGTGTGATGAAACCGGCAAAATCATGATGACTGGAGAATCCTGCCTTGTCCTCGGGGTGATTGACTTTGACCACCGTATGCAGGACGAATTCAGAGACCTCCCGTCCTCCTTTCATGTTCAGCCTGAAGTGTTTGGCCCTGGTAGTAGGGATATCGGCCGTGAGCACGGAAAGGCTGGAAGCAGGAATGTCAGATACCTTCTTCCAAATGTGTCCGTCATCGCTCGCTTCAATGTAATCGTAGTACTTGGGCGGAACGCAGAGGAATGTGGGCTCACGGATAATGCAACCCCCGATGGTTATCGCCCGGACCGTGATTTCCTTGTCGAAAGAATACTGGATCCAAGAGCGGCCTCCATCTCCTTCAGGGATTTCCGCTCCATCACAGAATGACCCGTCCGTCAGCTGCCCGACGGAAACATTACCCCCGGAAGAAAGGACCTTTGCCCCCATTTCTTCCATGCTCATCTCCGCGTCCGGAACCTTCACGGCGACTGTCGCAACATACTTCGACCAGGGAGCGACATCTCCCCCGTACCGGAGGTCCTGGAATTTCCCCGGAGTGTCGAACAATTCCGGAAGCCTTGCTGTGAAGGTACACGGACCTGAGACTTCCACCGTCCTCCATGTCAGTTTTTTCATCGCATCTTCCGGTTCTACCCAGGGACCTCCTGTGGAACTCCATCCCGGAGCGGAAGCAACAGCCGTTTCCATTCCTTTCTCCGTAGCCAGTTCCAATGCATAGCGGTAGGCCTCTTTCCAGACGTCAGACCCGAACTGCCTGGGCTCGGCCACGATTTTGGGCATATTCATGCCGCCGGCATCGAACTGATGGAAACCGCCTATTCCGGCGCGGTCCATCCATTCTATGTCTTTCCTGATACCATCAAGGGTTACATTCGCGTCCATCCAGTGCCACCACACAAGGGGCCTGGCCTCCTTCGGGGGAGTCATGAATTGTTCATCCAGGGTCTGAGCAGGAAGGGCGGCCACAACGGAGAGAAATACCGCCAACGAGGAAATCATTCTTTTCATATTCCTAAAATAATGAAAAGAAGTGGAAAAGTCAATCATAATACCTGAAGATGATGAGTTTTCAGGGAAAAAATCGTTATTTTTGGTAAAATTGATGTCAGGATTATGAGAAACACGGGATTGGTTGGTGCGGCTCTGGCCGTCCTTTCGCTTGCTTCCTGTTCAAGGTGTGGACAGGATGCGGTCCTTATTGAGGCGGAGAGTTTCTCCAACCCTGGAGGATGGGTAATAGACCAGCAGTTTACGCAGACCGTAGGCTCTCCTTATCTTCTCGCCCACGGGATGGGGAAACCGGTTGCTGATGCAGTTGCTGACGTTGCGCTGCCCGCACCCGGCAGATGGCATCTGTATGTGCGTACCTATAACTGGACTGCCCCGTGGCATACCGGCAAAGGTCCGGGGGAGTTCCAGGTCGCAGTTGACGGTAACACCCTCAAAAATGTTTGCGGCAGCAGCGGTTCGTCCTGGGAGTGGCAGTACGCCGGTTCGTTCAGGGCCAATGCGGATTCCGTACGCATCTCCCTTCACGACATAAGCGGATTTGACGGTCGTTGCGATGCGGTATATATATCGCGTTCAAGACTTTCCGAAGATCCTGTCCGTCCTGTGCCGGCAGTGTCGCAGGAGCGGGAATATGACTTTGTTGTCGTCGGAGGCGGCGTGGCAGGCATGTGCGCTGCGGTTTCCGCTGCTCGCCTTGGACTCAGGACGGCCCTTGTTCATGACCGCCCTGTACTCGGAGGCAATAATTCCTCTGAAGTCCGCGTCCATCTCGGGGGAGAGATTGAACTTGAACCATATCCCAATCTGGGCAATACCATCAAGGAGTGGGGACATACCGAGAGGGGGAACGCAGGCCCTGCGGAACGTTACCAGGACTTCAAGAAAGAAGCCTTCGTCTCCGGCGAGAAGAATCTGACGGTGTGGCGCAGTTTCCGTTGCGACAGCGTGGAAACAGCCGGGGACAGGATAGCCGCCGTGGTGGCAAGGAATATCTGTTCGGGAGAGACTGTCAGGTTCAAAGCCCCGTTGTTTGCCGACTGTACAGGAGATGCGTCGGTGGGAGTCCTGGCGGGTGCCGATTTTGCCTATGGAAGGGAAGGAAAGGACGATTATGATGAACCTTCCGCACCGGAAAAAGCTGATCGTCAAGTTCTTGGAGCTTCCGTACAATGGAGGAGCACCGATGCCGGAGCGCCTTGCGGTTTCCCCGATTTTTCGTTTGGCCTGGAGTTTACCGATGAGAGCGTATGCAGGGTCAGGGAAGGGGAGTGGACCTGGGAGACGGGTATGTTGAGTGATATGATAACTGAAGCCGAAAAGGTCAGGGACTATGCCCTTCTGGTCGTCTATTCCAACTGGTCTTATCTGAAGAATCACGCTTCAGGGGCGGAGGTTTTCGAAACGAGGGACCTTGAATGGGTCAGTTTCATTGCAGGCAAGCGGGAGTCCCGGCGCCTTCTTGGGGATATCGTCCTTCGGGAACAGGATATCGTGGGCGGCAGGAAGTTCCCCGACGGTACGGTCACCGGCTCATGGTCCATAGACCTCCATTATCCCGATCCCGCCAATACGAAGTTCTTCCCGGGAAAGGAATTCATCTCCGTTTGCGTGCAGGAACCCGTTGATTATTACCAGATTCCCTATCGTTGCCTTTATTCGAGGAATGTTTCCAACCTCTTCATGGCCGGAAGGAATATCAGCGTCACCCATATAGTCCTTGGTACGACAAGGGTAATGAGGACGACCGCCATGGAAGGAGAGGTTGTAGGGATGGCCGCGGCAATCGCCAGCCGGCACGGAGAATCCCCCAGGGATGTTTATGAACGCCGGTTCCCGGAGCTGGCGGCATTGATGAAAGAGGGAACAGGCCGCAAGGGACTTCCCAATAACCAGCGTTTCAACGGGGGACATGAAGCCCCGGCGGGAAAGCGGTGACAGCCGTCTAGATGGCCTCCTTTTTCCTGGTCATGAACACCGTGCCGAGCGCCAGGGCGCAGACCGCGATGATTCCTATCAGTATCTCTTTCCGTCCTTCCAGGGCCAGGGCGGCCTTCTCCAGTATGGAGCCGTCCACCTGCAGCGGCTTGACAGGATACAGCGTGATGAACGCCATGAGGAGGATGCCTGACACAAGTCCGGCCAGCAGCGCGACGACAAGGGCTGTTCTCCAGCGCCGCCGTTCGCTGTCAACGGTTTTCTTAATGCCTTCCACCGCACTCAAGCGGGCATTGGTCTCAATAAGGAACTGCCCTTCTTCCGGGGTCTCCGGTTTGTTGTCTCGCAGGAATTGTTCAATGTCCTTCATGGCTGATATGTTGTTTAAGGTGGTCCCTGCCAACCGACAGGTAATACTTTACCGTTCCGGAGGGAACCTGCATCACGGATGCGATTTCCTTTACCGGGAGGTCTTCGAAATAATGCAGGACGATGGCCGTTCTCTCCTTTTCGGGAATCCTGGCCAGGGCCCGTTGGAGCTCTTCATGCTCGAAAGAGGCGTCGGAGGCCGTCCCGTCATCTACTCGCAGTGCCTCAGGGGCGTCAATGGAGGCGGCAGGGGAGGGGAC
>CACXFP010000244.1 GCA_902766985.1 uncultured Bacteroidia bacterium
GCCGCTTTTTCATATTTCATCATCCTGTAGATCGAGGCGTGCTGCTGCATCCTGTCCAGAAGCTTGAAATCGTCTCCGAGCATTCCGGATATTTCCTTGCGGAGTTTATTTGCTTCTTTGTTCCCGAGCCCTTCCGCGAGGGTGATTTCCAATGACGAGACCTCCTTTTCGTATCCGAGCAGTTCCCTCATCGATTCAATCGGCAGGATTATCAGTTCATCGTCGATCTGTGCATTGACGGAGAATATGCCGGTGGGGCGGAGTGCTATGGATTCCAGGCTGGCCGCCGGGTTGGAAAGGGATATGTTCTTTTCCCTGTCGGGGAAGAAAATTTCCAACCTGGAGACGAAATTCGGATTGATTTCCATCTTCGATGCGAAGCCGGCTCCGGTGACGACGGTCGGCATGAACCCCCTGTGAAGCAGGAATTCACCTTCGATGACCCTTTCCCTGTACGGGGATTCCTCCTCGAATACGGAATCAACCCCTTTGGCCCTTGCAATGCCCTGGTGTGAGTCATAACCCGTGAACACGTTGTCTTCCAGGATACTGGATATGGATGCAATCCTGTCGTCCTTGAGCAGTGATTCGAAAGCCGGACCTTCGGGGACGAAGACCTTGCCTTTGGCGGCGGTGACCACAAAATCCGGATCGACCCCGCCGATGTTGTCCTTGACGAGGCTGCCGAAGCCGTTGTATATGGAAAGGATGAGGATGAGGGCTGCCGTCCCTATAGCCATCCCCGCCGCGCTTATCGCCGAGATTATGTTGATGACATTGTGCGACTTGCGGGCGAAAAGGTATCTTTTGGCTATGAAAAGCGGGACATTCACCTGGGCTTATTTTTTCAGGAGCTCTTCAATGTGGTCTACGTAGTCGAGCGAACTGTCCAGGTAGAAGACGATTTCGGGAACTATACGCAACTGCCTGCCCACTTCATGCCCGAGCTCGCCCCTGAGCGCCTTCACGTTGTCCCTGAGGATTCCCATGACCACCTGGGCCTTGTCGGAAGGGAAGATGCTGACATAGGTCTTGGCGATGGAGAGATCCGGACTCATCCTAACCTCGCTCACCGTAACCATTGCGCCGCCAAAGGCCGCCATCCCTTTCCTGCGGATGATTTCAGCCATGTCCTTCTGGATTTCGCGGGCGACCTTGAGCTGTCTTGTACCTGAGCCTTTTTCCATTGCTATACGATTTTAACGAGGAAATAATTCCTCTTGCCCTTCTGGGCGAGTATGTATTTACCGTCCACGATATCCTTCCCGCTGATTTCGTAGGCAATGTCTCCGACCTTGTCTTTGTTGAGGCTGAAACCGTTCTGCTGCAAGGCTTTTCGGGCTTCTCCCTTGGAGGGGTATATGCCTGTCTTGACTGCCAGGAAATCAAGGATGTTGCAGGGGAGTTCGGAGGCGCTGACCTCGAAAGTCGGAACTCCGGAGAACACTGCGAGGAAAGTCCTCTCGTCCAGGCTGCGGAGCTGTTCGGAAGTTGAGTTGCCGAAGAGCATCTGGGATGCGGCGAGGGCGTTGTCGTACTCATCTACTCCGTGGACCATGACAGTAACTTCCTTGGCGAGGAGTTTCTGCAGTTCGCGGCGACCGGGATCTTCCTTATGGGCCGCAACCGCATCTTCTATGGTCTTGCGGTCGAGGAGAGTGAATATCTTGATGTAGCGCTCGGCATCCTCATCGCTGACGTTGAGCCAGAACTGGTAGAATTCATATGGGGAGGTCCTTGCGGGATCGAGCCAGATATTGCCTTTCTCGGTCTTCCCGAACTTGCCGCCGTCAGCTTTGGTAATAAGGGGGCATGTGAGAGCAAATGCTTGTTTGTCAAGTACTTTGCGAATCATTTCCACTCCGGTGGTGATGTTTCCCCACTGGTCTGCTCCGCCGAGTTGCATCTTGACCCCACAATTCTCATAGAGATACAGGAAATCGTAGCCCTGGAGAAGCTGGTAGCTGAATTCGGTGAAGGACATTCCCTCGCTGGAATCGCGGGAGAGACGCTTCTTGACGGAATCCTTGCTCATCATGTAATTGACGGTGATAAGCTTGCCGATGTCGCGGGTGAAGTTTATGAAGGTGTAATCCTTCATCCAGTCGTAGTTGTTCACCAGTTCCGCCTTGTTCGGGGCGTCGGATTTGAAATCGAGGAACCTTGAAAGCTGGGCCTTGATGCAGGACACGTTGTGGGACAGGGTCTCCTCATCCAGCAGATTCCTTTCCTGGCTTTTCATCGAGGGGTCTCCGATCATTCCGGTAGCTCCTCCCACCAGTGCGTACGGTTTGTGTCCGCATGCCTGGAAATGCTTGAGTATCATTATGCTTACAAGGTGCCCTATGTGCAGCGAATCCCCTGTGGGATCGATTCCCACATAAGCTGCGGAGGGACCTTTCATCAGTTCTTCTTCCGTTCCGGGGGTGATGTCCTTAATCATCCCCCTCCACTTCAACTCTTCTACAAAATTCTTCATTTCTTGTCTGTTTACTTCGCAAAGGTAGGTATTTTATTGGGAATCTTCCTTAAAAAACGTAAATTTGACGGTTTGAAATTTCAATTAAACATAGATAAAAATGAGAAAGAAAATCGTAGCCGGCAACTGGAAGATGAACACCACCGTTGCCGAAGGTGTCGCCCTTGCGAAAGCAGTTGTTGAACTTGCAGGACAAACTCCTGATAACGTGGGCCTTATCGTTGCCCCTCCGTTCACGCATCTCTGCTGTGTAGCTGATGTCCTCAAGGGCAGCAAGGTGGAACTTTCCGCCCAGAACTGCGCAGACCATGAAAGCGGAGCCTACACAGGCGAGGTTGCAGTGAACATGCTTGCATCTGCAGGTTGCCAGTGGACAATCCTCGGCCATTCCGAGCGCAGGCAGTATTACGGCGAGACCGACGAAAAACTCGTCGAGAAGGTGAGACTTGCCCTTGCCGGCGGCCTGAAGGTCATTCTCTGCGTCGGCGAGAACCTTGACCAGAGAGAGGCAGGGAAACATTTCGACGTTGTATCGGAACAGACGAAGAACGTTCTCTTCAACTTCACGGCTGAAGATATGAAGAGCATCGTCATCGCTTATGAGCCCGTTTGGGCCATCGGTACCGGAAAGACCGCTACCGCCCAGCAGGCTGAGGAAATCCACGCCTGCATCCGCAAGGTGATTGCCGAAAAGTTCGGTGAGGCAGTTGCTGAAGACCTTACGATCCTTTACGGAGGAAGCTGCAAGCCTTCCAATGCCAAGGAACTCTTTGCTGAGAAGGATATTGACGGCGGCCTCATCGGAGGCGCTGCCCTCAAGGCCGACAGCTTCATAGAGATTGCAAAGTCCTTCTGAAACCGGAATTATTTTTAGGATAATGAAACGCATTGCCACGGTCCTGGCACTTTCCGCCATGGCCTTTACTTGGGCCAATGCCCAGGAACTCCTTCCTTATCAGGACAGGTCCCTTACCCCCGAACAGAGGGCGGATGACCTAATCTCAAGGCTCACGATCGAGGAGAAGACATCTCTTCTCATGAACTCTTCGCAGCCTGTTCCCAGGCTTGGGATCAAGGGGTATAACTGGTGGAACGAGGCCCTCCATGGTGTGGCCAGGAACGGTAGCGCAACCACCTTTCCCCAGCCTATCGGCATGGCGGCTTCCTTTGACTATGATCTCCTTTACGAGGTCTTCACTGCCGTCAGCGATGAAGGCAGGGTAAAGAACCGCCAGGCCGTGGCAAACGGCGACCCCCATATCTATCAGGGACTCACGTATTGGACTCCGAACATCAACATTTTCCGTGATCCCAGGTGGGGCCGCGGCATGGAGACGTACGGAGAGGATCCATACCTCACCGGACGTCTCGGCATAGCAGTCGTGAAGGGACTCCAGGGGCCGGACAGCCTAGGAATCCGCAAGGCTCACGCCTGCGCGAAGCATTACGCCGTCCATTCAGGCCCGGAGTCGGAGAGACATTCCTTCGACGCCCAGGTGTCTGAGAGGGATCTGAGGGAGACCTACCTCCCCGCTTTCCGTGACCTCGTGGTAAAGGCAGGAGTGGAGGAAGTGATGACGGCGTACAACCGTTTCCGCGGCGAACCTTGTGGAGCGAGCCCGTACCTGATCGACACGCTACTCAGGGGAGAGTGGGGATACAAGGGAATCATCACCTCCGACTGCGGAGCCATTGATGATTTCTGGGTTCCCGGCCGTCATGAATGGGTTCCCGACAGGGCTACAGCAGCCGCCTTCGCAGTACGCAGCGGTGTCGATACAGAGTGCGGAGGTACGTACAGGTCCATTCCCGAGGCCGTGAGCCGCGGGCTCCTCGACGAGAAATTTGTCGACAGGAATCTCCGCCGCCTCCTTATCGACCGTTATCGTCTTGGAGAAATGGATGGGATTTCCCTGTGGGACGACCTTTCCGATGATATCGTTGAAGGTCCTGATCACAAGGCTCTTGCCCTCAAGATGGCGTATGAGACGATGGTCCTCCTCCAGAACAGGGGAGGAATCCTTCCCCTCAAGGCCGGCGACAACATCGCCCTCATCGGTCCCAATGCTGATGACGAGGAGATGATGTGGGGCAACTACAACCCGATTCCAAAGGAAATCATCACCCTTAAGGAAGCGCTTGAGGAAAGGGTGCCTTCACTGTTGTATCTCCATGGCTGCGGCCGCGTGGGTACCTCCGATACGCTGGATGTCCCTTCTATCCTGAAATCGCTTGAAGGAAAGGACATAGTAATATTCGCCGGAGGCCTTTCGGGCGCCCTCGAAGGGGAGGAACTCAGGCTTTCCATTCCCGGTTTCAGCGGGGGAGACCGCACGAGCCTTGAGCTTCCAGAGATCCAGAGGACGCTGCTCAATGCCCTGAAGGAGGCCGGCAAGAAGATCATTCTCGTGAATTTCTCCGGCAGCGCAGTAGGCCTCGTTCCAGAGACTTCCTCGTGCGAGGCGATACTCCAGGCCTGGTACCCCGGCCAGATGGGAGGCAAGGCCATTGCAGATGTCCTGTATGGTGAAGTCTCTCCTTCCGGAAAACTTCCCGTCACGTTCTACAAGAACGTCGACCAGCTGCCGGATTTCCGCGATTATTCGATGAAGGACCGCACATACCGCTATTTTACGGGCGAGCCCCTTTATCCGTTCGGTTATGGCCTCAGCTACACCTCTTTCAAGACCGGCAGGCCGAAGATCAGGGGTGGCAAAGTCATCGTCAAGGTCCGCAATACCGGCAAGATGGATGCCGATGAGGTCATCCAGCTGTACATCCGCCGTCCTTCAGATGCAGAAGGTCCCCTGAAAACCCTCAGGGGCTTCGCCAGGGTGACGGTTCCTGCAGGAAAGAGCGTGAAGGTAAGCATACCCATCGATGAAGAAACCTTTACATGGTGGGATCCTTCCATCGAGAAGATGGTTCCCTTGAAAGGCAGGTTCGAAGTCCTCGTAGGAACGAGTTCCGCCAGGAAAGACCTGCGTGGCAGGAAATATAATTTCAAGGGATAGGCAGGGACTGCCCGGTCAAGATGATATCCGTCCGTTCACCTGATGGTGCGGACGGATATTCCTATTTTCTCCTTTCCGTTCCAGAGCCAGATCGTTCCCTGGGAGTCGGTTTTGACGACCGTGAATTCCAGGTCCTTCTTGGTCGTAGTGCTCCGCGGAGTCGTCCATGTGACCGAACCTTTCAGTTTCTGGTCTTTCTCGAGGGGGAGCTGGCTGCACGTAAGCTGGTAATACTCGGACATCTTGTCGTCGAAAACGCGGTAGACAAGCCTGCCCTTGTTGAAGGACAGTTGCCAGGTAAGGGGATCGTACCTGTGGATTACTGAAGCCCCGACCTTCAATTCTATGTCATTCCCTGCAAGGAAATCGTCGTCCACAGGTTCATCCTTCCTGCACCCGGAAATCAGGAGGACGGCGATGGAAAGGATTGTGAAGAAAGCCTGGCGTTTCATCTCTACTGGTTGATTTCGATATATTTGCTGATTGTCTCGGATGTGCCGTCGTCCCAGACTATCACGGCCTTGAGTATGCCTGAGGAAGCTGGGTGGAAGAAACCGCTCATATCCGTAGAAACTGCCCTCGTTCCATAGTACCAGGAGATTTCTTCCGCTCTCTGTGCGTTGAAGACACGAAGCGGCAGACCGGTCCCGGAAGGGAAGGAACCGTCGCTGTTCCTCGGGATATTGTTGAGGTAGATGTAAGGGTAACCGGCGGACAGGGGATTGGTCCTAGGGCTGCCTCCCGCCCTGGGGCCTTCAGTCTCTCCGTATTTGAAGAACACTTCCACGTCTACGGTAGTCTGGGGGGAAAGGCCTGTGATCGTGAAGGAGTATTTTCCGTTCTCGTATTGGTTGACCTCCTCCAGGTTCTTATCGCCTGAACCGGTCTTCCACTCGATGAATCCCGGCCCGTACCAGTCGGCGTCGTTGACTTCCCAGGTAATGATTATAGCGTCCTGGAAAGTGTTGAATTTAAGGTTTATAGGAGACGGGGTCCCGTCGTCGGTGTGGATCCTTACGTTGAAAGTCACGTTGCGGCCATGTCTCTGGATATCGGTTATCATCAGAGGTGAGGGGACGGGGGTGGAATCATCGCCATAGAAGGTGAAGGCGGGATTCGTGTGAGGGGTGAAGGCCGTGTATGACAGGTGTGGCCAGAAGACCCTGGTCGCGATGTCCGGAACCAGGTATCCTTCGGCGTCTATGGGGAAGGCGTCGGGATCGGCCGGGACCATGCCCCCGCATTGACGGTCAGGAAGGCAGTTGACCTCGTTGTAGCCATACCATCTTTCCTTTGCCGTCAGGACCCTGTTCTGTGAGTCGGAAAAACCGGCAGGCCTGTCCGTCTTGTCAATGTGGTAGATGCCCAGGCCGCTGCCTCCTACATAACTGTCCCATGCTTCATATCCGCGGCATTCTATGAGGTAGTACTCATCCGGATCCTTTGAATTTATCCGGAGGTACCTTCCTTTTTCGCTGATTGGTTCAAGGGTGTATGAACCTGCCTTCAAGGTTTCCGGAGAACCTATCCCCAGCATGTCCCTGTCGACGGCATTGAAATAGGGCGGAGTCCTGGAACCGTTGTTGTATGCTCCGCCATCCATCAGGCTTGTCACGGAGAAATGACCTGATGCACGTCCGCCGCCGCCGTCATCGCTCAGATCCGTGTCGTACATGTCTACAAGGCCGAGCGTGTGGCCGAATTCATGGCAGAACGGACCAATACCGGTAAAGCCGTACACGTATTCTCCATCCGCGCCGATGGTATTCGTCCTCCTGAGTTCGGTGGATATGGCGTAGCTGTTAAGCGTCTTTCCGTCGAGGACGACAGTCTGTCCCGCGCCATCCAGGATGTACCATTGGTGTGACCATATCAGGTCCTCTTCTCCGTTGTCCGTCTGGTCCTTGCCCGGAACTATGACAAAAACGTTGTCGATGAACCCGTCAGAATCGTTGTCGAATACGGAGAAATCTATTTCGGAGTCAGCAGCCTTGCAGGCCTCGATTATGGCCTCATAAGCTTTTACGTCGATTTCCTCTCCGGAATCAGCACCGTAATAACTCTCCTCGTGGAGCAGTGTCACGGTGGAGGAGACGGTGTATTCGAACTTGCATGTCCCCAGGAACTGTTCCTCGAAATATTCGCCGACACTTCCCGTCGCCCCGTTGAAGGAATAACCTTTCTCGTTGAGCATCGCATGGATATGCTCCCTTCCGTAGTCGAATCCCTTGTCGGAGAATTCTGCCGGTATCACAAGGCAGCGCCTGGTCTGCGTCCCTTGCGCCTTTGTCCCCGGGCCGGAAGGACGTGCGGCCCTGCGTAGCTTCATAGCTGCCTGTCTTCTCGACGAGCCTCTTGCGCCTAACCGGCCGAACGGGATGTCCCTGCTTGATATCCTGACCATACCCGGTACGTCCCTGCCTACGACGTATCCCGAGCTGTGCCTGATCCCGTCCTGGTCATAGTATGCATAATTGTAATATCCGTCTTCATCGCGGATTACGGCGCATCCGTCAACCGTCGTGAGGATGTGGGCGAATTCGTCACCCTTAAGCCTGGCCATGAATGAAGTGCCGTCGGGCTGCGTAATCTTGACAGGGCCTTTCCTTGCGGGAAGGGCAAGGAGCGAAATGCCGCCGATATACAAGGCGAGGATGGTTGTCAGGACAGGTCCGGTTTTCATGCGTCTCCAATCATTCTGAATTGGAATGCATATATAACGAAATTTTTTGTGATTTTCAAGGATTGTGTTCCTTTGGGAATAAAAAAGAGACCGGCAAC
This sequence comes from uncultured Bacteroidia bacterium, assembly GCA_902766985.1. GTDB lineage: Bacteria > Bacteroidota > Bacteroidia > Bacteroidales > UBA932 > Cryptobacteroides. The sequence continues at coordinate 8,275 of CACXFP010000244.1, forward strand.
ACTCCCGTGCAACCGATCCCATGACGTGTACTAAAACCTAAACCTATAACAAAGATGCAAAGGGATAGGGAAACGTTGCACCGGAATGTGAAAAAATGCACTTTTTTTTAAGGGGCATGAAAAAACGCCTGCACGGGGCAGGCGTCGTAACTAAAGATGAGTATATGATTACTTCTTGGCCTCGGCTACGGAAACCTTCCTGAATTCCTTCAGGTCCTTCATGAGGTCGAGAGCAGCTTTGCGGGCGCGTGCTCCGGCGGCTTTGTTACCCTTTACTACCTGTGCATCGGCGTTGGCCTCGAATGCTGCATACTCAGCTTTGATTTTTTCAACAAGTGCTTTCATGTTTATTAAATTAATGGTGTTAGAGAATTGACATACTTAACA
>CACXFP010000245.1 GCA_902766985.1 uncultured Bacteroidia bacterium
GATGGCGTGCAGATGCCCTTTTCCATCCGGACGATATGCCCTTCTTCCATCCTTTTCGTGTAGTCGTCAATCTCTTCCTCGATGATGTTGGCCTCGTCAAGGGCACTGAGACTTTCATCCCGGTAGGCATCCATGGCACGACCATAGAGCCGGTGCAGCAGTGTCTTTAGCTGGCTTATTTCATATTTGGCCTCGTCGGAGAAATGCTGCCCGGTATCAGAAAGGACCGTAGCGTATTCAACTATGTTTTCGGCATAGTCACCAATCCTCTCCAAGTCTCGGATGCTCCTGTAAGTACCTGAAAGATAGGCTCTGTCCTTTTCTCCAAGACCGCTTTTCCCGCTGAGCCGGACGACAAATCCGATCAGTTCGCGGTTGATGAAATTCAGCTGACGTTCCTCGCGTTCGAAAAGATTCTTTTCCGAGAAATCCAGCTGGGTCGCCATACCGAGGGCCCGGTCCATATTCCCCAGCGCTATATCTGCCATCCTGAGGATTTCACGCTTTACTTGCGAAACGGCCACCGGCGGTGTCCGGAGCATGTTTTCATCGACATAGCGCAGCGTGAACTCCGACTCCGGCGACACAATCCTTGCGGGAATCATTCTCTTCACAAGCGCAACCATCTTACCTGTCAATGGCAGCATGATGGCGACTGTAACCGTGTTGAAGAAAGTGTGGAACATGGCCAGTTGCAGTTGGGGGGCGGAGGGGAAAAGGCGCTCGAACAAACGGCCGAATGAGAAGCCGGACAGACCGAACCCCCAGGAGGCCAACATGAAGAGGATAACGCCGGAGCAGTTGAACAGCAGATGGATAAGGGCCGTCCGCTTGGCATTGGTGCCGCTGGTCACACCAGCGATTACAGCCACGACGCAGGAGCCGATATTCGATCCCATCGTCAGGAAAATGCCCTGGTCTATGCCGATGAGTCCAGTCACTACCATTGCAAGCGCAATGGATGTCATCACCGAAGAACTCTGGATGATGGCCGTAAACAGAGTGCCCAGAAGAACCAGCAGCAACGGATTGCCTATCCCGGCGAGGAAGGTCTTCACTCCGTCAAGGGCAGCGAAGGCTTCCATGGATCCGCTCATCAGTTCCAAGCCGACGAACAGCAGGCCGAAACCGGCCAGGATACCGCCCAGTGTCTTGGGACCGTTCTTTTTCGCAAAAATGCTCAGGAAAGCTCCCAGGCCCGCAAAGGCGGAGAAGATGACGCTGGTAGATATGGATTTGCCGCCGAACATTCCAAGGGCGACGATCTGGGCTGTGACGGTGGTACCGATGTTGGCGCCATAGATGATTGTGGCCGCCTGCGCAAGGGAGATGATTCCGGCATTGACAAAGCCGATGGTCATGACCGTGGTGGCGCCGGAGCTCTGGATGGCAGCCGTTCCGACGGCGCCGATTCCGACACCGAGGAGCTTGTTGTCAGAGGCTTTTGAAAAAAGGTTTTTCAGTTTTTCAGAGCTCGCCGCCTCCAGGTTCGAGCTCATCATCTGACACGCTACCAGGAATACTCCTATTCCTGCAAGGAGTGTCAGCAACGACGTAATTATTGCTGTTATGTCCATAGAAGATGTTTTGAATGTATGAAATGGTTTCTCCGGGTGGAAGGAGGCCTCCTACAGCCGCAAGGCGCAGGACCGAAGCCATTGTCTTTCAAAACAGAAATGGACGGAAAAGTTGTATTTTGCAATTTGGAATAATCCGGATCGCAGTCCCTCGGATCCGGTGTCCTGGGATGTCCTGAACTGTTTCTGAGGCGTCTGATTGGTCCGTATGACCGCTTCCTCCTCCACGTCATCCACTACTTCCAAGATCACATCCTGTCCCCAAGAGGAGTAGTTTATAAACTGGACGTTCTCCGGCAGTATCGTCAGAAACAGTGCAAAAAAAAGAGTCAGGATTTTCATCGCCTGACTCTACTGCAATTATTGTTCCGACGACTTCCTCTACATCATCGCGATGAGGAAATTCTCGTAGCCGAGTTTGTCAATGTAATGGAGATACTGGGCTTCCCAGGCCATATGTTCGACCTCTCCGTCAATCCACTTCTGGATCAGCTTCTGAGTGGGATAATCATCTGCAAAAGCTGCAGCCATTTCGCTCATCTCCTTGACGGCATCGGGGTTGTAGTCAGACTCGATCTGCTGCTTGGGATCGTCATAGAACGGGAACTCCATGGTCTTCATCGCCTCCTGCAGATCTGCGGGCTTGCAACCGAGTTCCACAAGGCGGTTAAGGACTTCCTCCGCTTCCTCCCACTCTTCTTCAGCCTCTTCCTTCCATTTGTCAGCCAGTTTGTTCCAACCCCGCAGACGGTCATAGGCCGAGAATGCGAAATGCTGCTTGCTGTTGCCGAACCATGCAGCGCCGAACATGGCGAACTTCTTCAATGCTTCTTCTTTTGTCATGATTTCTATCTATTAACTGTTTGCACAAACTTATGCTTTGTTGAACCTTTCCTTGGGCTTTTTGCAGCGAGGACAGTACCCCGGCAAACCGTCTTGTCGAAGCATTTGCACAGATAGGCATTTCAAACTGAAAAACAATCTGAAGGAGTAGGCCGATAGATACACGGCCTCCCGGCCGCAATGCTCGCTTATGCCCCATCATGAATCAATCACATTACCGGCATCGGCAACGCGCCCAGATACACGGCCTTACGGCTGCAATGCTCGCTTATGCCGATGCCGGTAATGCAATGTCGCAGGAGTGAAACCGGGATAGCTTATCGTAATAAAAATAAGCTTGTATGTTAAGTTTTCTTTTTGTAGCTTTGCCGCATGAACGTGAAGAAGAAAACAACAGTTGAGCTGCTGAATGAGTCTGAGAAGGCATCACTGTACTCTATCAGCTTCGAGATGGACGGCACTACGGAGTTTGAAAAGTTCGTGGCGGAGTTTGAGTTGAACGCCACTTATAACCGCGATTATCAGCGCATCATCGCAGCGCTTCAGGCTATTCTCCGAATAGGTGCCCTTGAGAGGTTCTTCCGTCCGGAAGGAGGTATTAACGACAGCGTGCAGGCATTACCTATCGAGAGTGGCAAACTACGGCTATATTGCTTGAGACTATCGGACCAGATAGTCATTCTCGGGAATGGTGGGGTAAAAAATAAGCGCACATATGAGGAGGATCCCAAACTGTACGGTTATGTCCTGGACCTCCAGAAGTTTGAGAAGATACTGAACGAAAACATTGCCAAGGGGTATGTGAGCATAGAAGAGAAAGAGCTTTCCGGCATTGAGGATATCACATTCGAAATATAGATACCGATATGAGAAACAAGCAGGAATGGTTCAATGAAAAGTTGGCGTCCGTATCCCCGGAAATCAAGTCCGAGGTGCAGCTGTCAGCTGACATCATTGCCCGCATCGACGCCGTCCTCAAGAAGAAGAACATGACCCAGCGGGATCTTGCAAAAAAAATGGGACGGTCGGAAGCGGTCATTTCAAGGTGGACATCAGGCTTTCCCAACCTCACGCTGAAATCCATAGCCGAGATTTCAACCGCACTTGGCGAGCCGCTGGTAAGGGTCGCAGAATGAAGAGGAGTATCATATCTACCCTTCTCATTTTCAGGCCATGTCCAATCTTTGGGCAGCGGGACACGGAACTTTGCAGGTGAGCAAAAAAAGGCCTTACGGCCGCAATGCTCGCTTTTGCCGATGCCGGTACTGGTTGCCTCCGCTCTGCGGAGGTGACCTATTTCAAGCCGCGAAGATACCTCTTCGTCTGGGCCGGCTGCTCGCGCATGCGGAGTTGCCAGAGCATTTCCTCAATGTTGACAACCTCGTATGAGTCATCCAGATGGCTCATGCAGAGGCGAGCCGCACCTGAGGAATAGACTCCCCCCTTCGCGTCCAGCTCTGCCGTCTCGCTGCAGTCCGCCCCGGCATCCGTAAAGCTGCTCCAGGCATGGATGGCAACAAGATTGAAATCGGGATTATTGGCATCTGAATCAAGCTTGCGGGCCACGAAAGCCGGTGAGCCCTCGACATCCTGATATGGCGGATTGGCATTCCAGAGGGAATACTTCACGGTGACTACGGGGATGTCATAACCCGCAGAGTTCCTGAACCAGTATATGTTTCCCTTGCCTCCCGCATAAGGAGTGTACTGGAGGGCAATGACCCCGACAAGCTGGTCATTCGCTTCGATCATTGCCTTGTAGCATTCCTGGGCTTCAACGGAGCAGGCATCGTCCCGGGCCATAAGGCCAAGTACACGGACCCTGTGCTGACGCATCCACGCTGCCGTCTGGCGGGCCCTTTCCCTGAGAGCCTCCTGACGGTTGCGGGCCTCTGCGAAACTGTCAGAATATATAACTCCTCCTCCCTGGACTTCGATGAAGGAACAGCCTTCTGGCTGGTTGGCAAGGATGGCTGCGTAGGCCTCCGGAGAAACCTGGGGGGTGAGCGTAGCGTTGATGCCGAAAGACGTCCTGGTAGCGGAGGCATCCGGATGGAGCAGGTACCTGTCGGTGAAAGAGTTCATCATCCACTGGGTGTTGTCGCCGTCGGTGAGATAAAAGGATACGAACCTCTTCCTGTTCTTTGAGAAATCTATGGTCCTGGGATCGAGTACCCTGGCAAGGTCGCTTTTCTGGCGTTTCCTGTAGGCGGCGTTGGCAAGAGGATAGTTGTATGCCCAGTCATTAACGGCGGTGTTAAGTCCGTACTTGCTGGTGGCTCCGTTGATGCCCCTTTCATCGTGGAGGCTGGAGTTCTCCCAGCCGAAGACTGATGAATTGGGTTCCATCAGGCTGCAGCATTTCTCGAAAATCTCCCAGTAGTCTCCCGTCTCCGGCCTTCCCGGCCGGTGATACATATGCATGAAGAACCATCCGTTCTGTATCGAGAAATCCTTTAACTCATAAGTGTTTGCAGGCATGACGGTAAAACCGTTCCTTGAGCATCTGTCCATGAATTCGTTGAAAGCGTCAGGGACCGTCTTTGCAGAAGCATCGTAAACCATCCTGTATCCGGCCTTGTCGAATTTTGCCTTGTCTGCCCTGTCCACTATGATTCCTTTGTAGAAATGTGCTGCCGTAGTGGCGACGGCCGGGCTGTCGGGATTCTTTTCGATGTCCGTCAGGATATAACCGTCGCAGATCTTCGACATATCCACTTCATGTCCGCCTATCTGCATTCTACCTGCAAGGGCCAGATCCATCACCCCTACCGAGCCAAGTTTCCTGCAACCGTTGTCATCTAGGGACTTGAGCACGGCCTTGTAAGGGATGCTCCCATCCACCCACCCGGGAACCCAGAAGCCCACATCGTTCCTCCCTTCCTCGATGGCATAGGCCGCCAGGCCGCTGATCGAAGCGGCAAGGTTGTACTGCCGCAGCGAAGCGGTCGTCTTTCCATTTTCGGCAACCGTAAGGTCCACGTAATACGGAGGCAGGTCGGTCAGGGAAGGATACTTGTACTGCCCGACATCCTCGATCGGGTCGTAAATGGAATCATACGCGACCCTGCGGGCGCAGGATGCAGGAATCAAAATGGCCAGGATGGAAAGGACCTTGAATAATCTCACGTTTAAGAAAGTATTGATCAGTCTCATATACAATACACTATTCGACGGTAACTGCCGAAACGTAGGGATTCATTTCTATGTCTTCCAGCGTAATCCGGCGGCCGGCAACGGAAACATTCTCCAGCTTCACGCCATGGATGGCATGGGCTTCATCGTAGCCGAGGAACTGGACTCCGGTTCCGGTCCTGGGCGGTGTCTTGAGGGTAATGTCCTTGAACGTCACGTTCTCTATGTGCCCCCTCTCAGGATCGGAGGTCCATACGGCATCGTTTATCCACAGGGAGATGAACCTTTCGGATTCTTCTATGCGGATATTCTCGAATGTCACGTCGCTGATAAGGGCGCTGTCGGTGTGATAGATCCTCAGCGACCATTCCCGGCAGGTGTCGTGGATGACGTCGCAGTCGCGGAAAACGACTCCCTTCACAGGATAGCGGAGCTCCGCACCAATGCTCAGGGCATGCGCGACCTCGTTCCAGAGGACGCATTTCTCGGCCAGGATGTCCTCGCAGCCCCTTCCGCTTGACCCGAAGGCCTTGACTACGATAAGGTCGTCAAGGGTGCGGATGAAGCAGTCATGCACCCTGACATGGGAACTGCCGCAGATGTCGATCCCGTCGGAATTGGCCCTGAACCCGATAAGCTTGATATTGTCTATCTCAACGTTCTCGGTATTGTCAACCACTACCGTCCAGCCGGAGGAATTGCGGATAATGACCCCTTCCAGATAGACATTGCGGCCGGAAATACCCAGCGGACCGCGGCTTCGGGCCCTGTGTACGCCATCCTCATCAATGATTCCCCTCCCTATGAACCGCACATTATCTCCGGTTATCCTGAAGCATCTCCCCGAACTCTTCTTCGGGTCGTGCCCGTCGCCTTCCTCCCAGTTGTGCCAGCGCAGGATCGCA
>CACXFP010000246.1 GCA_902766985.1 uncultured Bacteroidia bacterium
AACATCCGCGTCCCTCGCCACCGCGGCGCTCACGGTATCATAGGCCACTGATGCAGGATCCGACCCCATCTTCTGTTTGACGATATCGACCCCTGCCCTGTCGGCCCAGATCTGCAACTGGTCCACAGCGGCTGCCCTGAAGGTGTCGGCGGCTCCGATGATCACTTTCTTCCCCCGAGACCTAAGCATCGATGCCAGCTTGCCGATGGTGGTGGTCTTCCCGACTCCGTTTACGCCGACCACGAGGACGACATACGGTCTCTTCGAGAAATCGAACGGCTCGACTTCCCCGGCATTGCCGCTCTCGTCGAGCAGTTTGCCGATCTCGTCCTTGAGCATATCGACAAGCTCCTCCATCGACATGTATTTGTCCTTTTCCACGCGGTCCTGGAGATTATCGATTATCTTAAGCGTGGTGTCGACACCCATATCGGTAGCTACGAGCGCCTCTTCCATAGCATCAAGGACAGAATCATCCACCCGGGACTTTCCTACGATTGCCCTGGAAACCTTCTGGAAGAAACTCTGTTTCGTCTTTGCGACGCCTCTGTCGAATAAGCCCATACCGAGATATTATCATTAATCTTACAAAGATAGATAAAAGAGCAGACATAAAAAAACCTGCAAAGGGTGGAAATCACCCTCTGCAGGCTCCGGTATAAGATACGGGCAATTATTTCTTGCCGTCGAAGAAATCCTTGACCTTAGCCTCCTCAACAAGCTGCTCGGTAAATACGTATGCGCCAGTCTTGGGGGATTTGTCCATCTTGATGCACCTGACCATCGTCTTGGCACCGGCTTTCGCCGCAAATGTAGCAACTGCTTTTTTTGCCATGGTATTGTTCTCCTAACTATTTGATTTCACGATGAACCGTCACCTTGTGGAGGTAAGGATTGTATTTCTTGAGTTCCAGACGCTCGGTCGTGTTCTTCTTGTTCTTGGTGGTGATGTACCTGGACATTCCGGGTACTCCGCTTCCTTTCTGCTCGGTGCACTCGAGAATGACCTGCACCCTGTTTCCTTTAGCTTTCTTTGCCATAACTCAACTGATTAAACAAGACCGACAAATCCTTTCTCCTGCGCCTTCTTGACAGCTGCATCCAGACCGTTCTTCTTGATGGTCTTCATGCCCTTGCAGGACACCTTGAGGGTAATGAAGCGCTGCTCAGCCTCCGACCAGAACTTCTTGGTCTTGAGGTTGATGGCGAAGTCTCTCTTCGTGCGCAGTTTGGAATGGGCAACGTTGTTGCCTTTCATTCTCTTCCTTCCGGTTATTTGACAAACCTTTGCCATGATATTTATCTTTTATTATTTTTCTTCACACAATTGGGGTGCAAATTTCGTATAAATTTTTCTTAATACCAAAAAATTCAATGGGTAATCAGAGAAATTTAAAGAACCTGCCCCACCTGATATTGGCAGGGAATTTCCTGCTCCTGTCGGTCGAAAGCCAGATAAGCGACGGCCTGCCGACGATGTGGTCCTCAGGGACGAACCCCCAGTATCTTGAATCCAGGGAATTGTGCCTGTTGTCCCCCATCATGAAGTAGTAATCCTGCTTGAACGTATAAGTCTTCGTTACATTTCCGTTGATGATGATATCCTCACCCTCCGTCCTGAGATCGTTGCCCTCATAGACGCTGATTATCCTGCGATAAAGGGGAAGGTTCTCCTGAGTAAGATCCACGGTCGCTCCCTTGGAAGGAATCCAAAGGGGGCCGAAGGAATCCCTTGTCCACCTGTAATCCTCACTGAAGGGGAAGATAGCAAGGTAGGAATCGGGATAGTCGGGAGGATATTCATCAATGTTGCGGGTCGCTTCCACCACGTTGGAGAAATCCTTGAGTTTCTCTAGCATGCCGGCCGTAAGCGGCATCATCGGATATCCGGGAAGGGAGGCGTCGAAGAACAGTTCTTCGGTATTGACTCCAAGCTTCTGGAGGTTCTTGCCGTTGATCCTCTGTCCCGTAGTTTTCACGCAATACGTGTACTGGACACCGGGCCAGACCTCCTGTTTTTCCGAATTGATGAACACCTGGCCATCACTCACGAGAAGGGTGTCTCCGGGTACGGCTACGCATCTTTTCACATAATGGTCGGTCTTGTCGGCCGGCCTTACGACGAGGGGACCGAAATTCTTGACCGCATACTCTTTTCCTACCGTCCTTTCAATGTAGTAGTAATCATCCGCCGGAGCCCTGCGAAGCACGGTGTCCCCATGAGGGAAATTGAAAACCACGCAGTCTCCCCTCTTCACATCGCGGAATCCCTTCAGCCTCCTGTAATCATTATGGATGAGAGTGGAATACGACTCGCGTCCGAATATCACGTTATGGGTGAAAGGTATCGTAAGAGGTGTTTCGGGAATCCTCGGACCGTAAGAGAGCTTGCTGACGAAAAGATGGTCGCCCGTGTAGAGCGTGCTCTCCATGGAGGAAGAGGGAATCTTGAAAGCCTGGAAGAAGAAAATGTTGATGAAGGTGACGACGATCACGGCGAAGATGATGGCATCAAGCCAGTCGTTCCACACATCGTGCTTTTCCCCTTCCTTGTAGCGCTTTTTCCAGAATGCCCAGTGTACCTTCTTCGTAATGAACAGGTCGAAGATCACCACCAGGCCGAAAAGCCACCACAGGTTTCCAAGCCAAATCACCCAAAGCGTGTACAGGACAGCCCAGAAGACCATCTTGACCCACTTGTTCCGGATGATTTCCCTCAGACCCACCGCAAACTATTTAACGGAATTAACGATAGCTTCGAAAGCCTGGGGATTGTTCATGGCGAGGTCGGCGAGAACCTTGCGGTTGAGGCCAACGTTCTGCTTGGCGAGTTTGCCCATGAACTGGGAATAGGAGATACCGTACTGACGGGCGGCTGCGTTGATCCTCTGGATCCAGAGGGCGCGGAAAGTGCGCTTCTTGTTCCTGCGGTCACGATAGGCATAGGTAAGGCCTTTTTCGTAGGTGTTCTTTGCAACTGTCCAGACATTCCTCCTGGCGAGGAAATTACCGCGGGTTCTCCTGAGAATCTTCTTGCGGCGTGCCCTGGAGGCAACTGAATTGACTGATCTTGGCATTTTTTTCTTCCTTTATGAAGGCAGTGGCCGCTACGCGCGACTCTTCCGACTGCTCTTCAAGTTAAACTTAAATAATTAGAGAACAAGAAGTTCCTTTACCTTTGCGACATCCGTCTTCGCGAGGATCGCAAAATGGTCGAGATTCCTCTTCTGCTTCTTGGTCTTCTTTGTGAGGATGTGGCTGTGGTAAGCGTGCTTCCTCTTGATTTTTCCCGTTCCGGTAAGTGCAAAGCGCTTTTTGGCACCGGAGTTGGTTTTGATCTTTGCCATCGTTTTGATGTTTTATACTGTTATTGTTATCTATAATCCGCCGCGCGGACTATTTTTTCTTAAGCGGGGCAAGCATCATGGACATCCTTTTTCCCTCAAGCTTGGGCATGCTCTCAGCCCTTCCGTAATTCTCCAGCTCCACGGCGAAACGCAGAAGCTGTTTCTCACCCTGATCGGCGAACTGGATTGAGCGTCCCCTGAAGAAAATGGAGGCCTTGACCTTTGACCCTTCCTCCAGGAAGCCCTGGGCATGCTTGAGCTTGAACTGGAAATCATGCTCGTCGGTGTTGGGGCCGAAGCGGATTTCCTTGATGTTGACCTTTACGGAGTTCTGCCTCATCTCCTTGGCCTTCTTCCTCTGCTGGTACAGATACTTCTGGTAATCCAGTATCTTGCATACGGGAGGATCGGCCTTGGCGCTGATTTCCACCAAATCCAGACCAAGTTCATCAGCCATTTTCAGAGCTTCGGAAAGGGGATAGATTCCCTGCTGCGGCACATTGTCACCGACCAGGCGAACCTGAGGGGATTTGATCTCCTCGTTGATGTTCAGTTCATTCTCGTCCTTTTTATTCTGGACGCCGAACTGGCGTGAAGCATTTGGTCTTGCACCGGGCCTGGGCCCGAAGTGCGGTTTGTAAGAAGTTGCGATAAATCAGTCCTCCAAATTAGTTAAACATATATATGTATCATCAAGCCAGCTCCTCAGCAACAGCGGCCTTGAAGCGGTCAATGAATTCCTGCACTGTCACCACTCCCTTGTCGACTCCGTCCCTTCTGACGGAAACGCTGCCGGCAGCGGCTTCTTTTTCACCGACAATCACAATTACAGGCACCCTGAGCAGGGATATTTCACGAATCCTCTTCCCTAGGGTTTCATTGCGGTCATCTATGGAAGCGCGAATATCGGAATTTTTCAACGATTCGCAAACTTTTTTTGCATAATCAGCATATTTTTCGCTGATTGGCAGCACCTTGACCTGCTCGGGCGAAAGCCATAGAGGAAGGTGTCCGGCGGTATGTTCGAGAAGGACGGCGGTGAACCTCTCGATCGAGCCGAAAGGCGCCCGGTGGATCATTATGGGGCGTTTCTTGCTGCCGTCAGCATCGGTATACTCAAGCTGGAATCTCTCGGGAAGGTTGTAATCAACCTGGATGGTCCCGAGCTGCCACTCCCTTCCGAGGGCGTCCTTCACCATGAAGTCAAGTTTAGGGCCATAGAACGCAGCCTCGCCATATTTGACGACTGTAGGCAGGCCCTTTTCGGCCGCCGAATCGATGATGGCCTGCTCGGCCTTTTCCCAATTCTCATCGCTTCCGATATACTTGCTGCGGTCCTTCTTGTCCCTGAGGGAGATCTGGGCCGTAAACTTATCAAACTGGAACACCCTGAAGACATACTGGATCAGGTCGATGACCTTCTTGAACTCATCTTTCAGCTGGTCAGGACGGACATACATATGGGCATCGTCCTGGGTGAAGCAACGGACCCTGGTAAGTCCATGGAGCTCTCCGCTCTGCTCGTAACGGTAGACCGTGCCGAATTCTGCAAGCCTGAGGGGAAGGTCCCTGTATGACCTCGGAGATGATGCATATATCTCGCAGTGGTGGGGACAGTTCATCGGTTTGAGCATGTATTCCTCCCCTTCCTGGGGTGTATGTATCGGCTGGAAGGAATCCTTTCCGTACTTGGCCCAGTGACCGGAGGTTACATAGAGTTGCTTGCTGCCGATATGGGGGGTCACGACCTCGTCATAACCATACTGGAGAAGCTTCTTGCGAAGGAAATTCTCAAGTTCATGACGCATGACGGTGCCTTTTGGAAGCCACATGGGAAGCCCCATGCCGACGCGGGGCGAGAAGGTGAACAGTTCCATTTCCTTGCCCAGTTTGCGATGGTCGCGTTTCTTGGCCTCTTCGACCATGGCGACATACTCGTCCAGCATGGATTTCTTGGGGAACGTGATCCCATACACCCTCGTGAGCTGCTGCCTGTGTTCGTCACCGCGCCAGTAAGCTCCGGCAAGTGCTGTAAGTTTCACGGCCTTGATGACCTCGGTGTTCATCAGATGGGGTCCGCGGCACAGGTCAGTGAATGCACCGTTGGTATAATATGTTATGGAGCCGTCCTGCAACTCGGAGATGAGTTCGCACTTATACTGGTCGCCCTTTTCCCCGAAATATTTCAATGCATCGTCCTTGGAAACGTCTATCCTGTGGAATTCCTGCTTCTCACGGGCGAGCTCAAGCATCTTCTGCTCCACCTTGGGCAAGTCCGAATCCGTGAGGGTCTGGCCTCCGAGGTCCACATCATAGTAGAAACCGTTGTCGACGGCAGGACCGATTCCGAATTTCACTCCGGGATAGAGAGCTTCGAGAGCCTCCGCCAGAAGGTGGGAGGAAGAGTGCCAGAATACCCTCTTGCCTTCTTCGTCTTCCCACTTGAGGAGCCTTATCGAGCAGTTGTCCGTAATGGGACGGGTAAGGTCGATAGTCTCACCGGCATCGATAGACTCATCGCCTTCAGGTTTCACGGACACTGCCAGAACCTCGGCAGCGAGACGGGGGCTTATGCCCTTCGCAATTTCATAACCGGTAATTCCGCTCTCATACTCGCGGACATTGCCGTCAGGGAAAGTGATCTTGATCATAAAAACAACTAAAATTAATTGGACTAACCAGTATTTACAAACCAAGTACTTGAACTTGGCTAGCCATATTATTAGCCAGAATGCAAAGATAATAATTTTTCCTATCTTTGTAATCCAATGTAACGAACATGAAGGAGACAGTTTCGAAATCCATAATATGGAACAAGGCTGGCATATCGGCCATTCCTATGGCCCTAGTACCCATTCTGTATTCGATTGTTACAAGGTTGCTTTCCGGTGCGGGAAGCGCTGAGGCGGCTTTCGGTTCCTCCCTCCTGTCGGGAGTGCTGTGGATGGTGAAACTTGTCCTTTGCATATGGATGATGGCCTGGGCGATGAGAAGGCTCGCTGCCGGATATGACGGTGTAACCAACAGGGACACATTCCATTACGGAGTTGCCATAGCCCTGTTTTCAGCCATTCTCGTATCGGCGTGGTCCCTTGCGGACATGGTGCTGATACATCCGGAATTCTGGCAAGAGCAGCTGAACGACACCATCAGGCAACTCTCACCCATGCTTGATTCAAATTCACAGGAAGCTCTTTCGAGGATGGAAGGCTCTTTCCCCACCATTTCATTTTTCACGACCCTCATCTACTGTTTCCTCTATGGGACCGTGCTCTCCTCCATCCTTTCCCGCAACATTCCCCGGCAGGATCCTTTTGCTGGTTTCAGGGACGGGGCCGGAGACAATAATGACGTTGACAATCAATGACCGATATGACATACCCTCTTGACCTTTCGATAGTTATTCCACTTTACAACGAAAAGGAATCCCTTCCCGAACTTGTCGCCTGGATAGAAAAGGTGATGAATGAGAACGGATACTCATACGAGATAATAATGGTCGATGACGGCAGCCGCGACGGTTCCTGGGAAACCATCAAGGAGCTGTCGGCAGCCAATCCTTCCATCAGGGGTATTTCGTTCAGACGGAATTACGGAAAAAGCGCGGCCCTGTTCTGCGGATTCGAGCAGGCGGAAGGCAAGGTTGTTGCTACCATGGATGCAGACTTGCAGGACTCCCCGGAGGAAATTCCGGAGATGTACAGGATGGTGACCGAAGATGGATGGGATGTGGTTTCCGGATGGAAACAGCACAGGGTTGACAACGCCCTCACTAAGAACCTGCCTTCAAAGCTTTATAACGCCACAGCCAGGAGGATTACCGGCATCAAGCTGCACGACATGAACTGCGGGCTTAAAGTCTACCGCAGTGAAGTCGTGAAGAATATAGAGGTCTACGGGGAAATGCACCGCTACATCCCCTATCTCGCAAAGAACGCCGGATTTGACAAGATCACAGAGAAACCTGTACATCATCAGAAGAGGAAATACGGAACGACCAAATTCGGAGTGGAAAGGTTCGTCAACGGTTTCCTCGACCTGCTTTCCCTGTGGTTCCTCAGCGTATTCGGCAAAAAACCCATGCATCTCTTCGGCTTCGGAGGGATCCTGATGTTCCTCACCGGATTCATCATGGCCTTGTGGATCATCGTCGCAAAACTTGTTCACCAGGCCAATGGTGTGCGTTTCAGGGCGGTTACAGACCAGCCCCTGTTCTATCTGGCCCTCGTAGCGCTTATCCTCGGAGCCATGTTCTTCCTCGCCGGCTTCATATGCGAGATGGTGTCCCGCAACTCTGCCGAGCGCAACCACTACAACATCAAAGAGCGTCTCTAACAGGACATTACTTCCGTCAGGTGATGGCCATGGAGGACCTTGTCCACCCATGGTCAAAATGGGAGGGGCCCGCCGCGGAGCGGTGGGAGGGACGG
>CACXFP010000247.1 GCA_902766985.1 uncultured Bacteroidia bacterium
CCGGCGGTGATGGTGGGGGTGTATCCGATGAACCAGCCGTCCGCATTGTCATTGGTGGTTCCCGTCTTGCCGGCGATTTCTCCCTTGAGCTGATAGCGGAACCTCAGGCGAGAGCCCGTTCCTCCGTCCACAACCCCCCTCATGAGGGATACCATGGTGTATGCGGTCCTGTCTCCGATGGCCTCCCTCTGCGTGCCCGTGAATTCCGAAAGCACGTTGCCTTGGTTGTCCTCGATCCTTGTCACGCATACAGGGCTTACGTACACGCCTTTCGAAGGGAAGGTGTTGTAGGCGGAGACCATCTCATACAACGAAAGGTCGGCAGAGCCCACACAGATGGAAGGAACCTCCTCCACATGGCTTTTCACACCCATCTTGTGCATCATCTCCACCATCGCATGTGGTCCGAACTGCTTCATCAGATAGGCGGAAATGTTGTTGGAACTGTTGGTGAGGCCCCATTTGAGGGTGACGGTCTGCCCGATCCAGGAAGACTTGTCGGTACTCCTGGGAGTCCAGGTGTTCTCGCCCACTATGATGGTCTGCGGGAGATTCACGACCTGGGTGCAGGGACTCATGCCCTCCTGCATCGCAAGGGTATAAAGGAAGGGCTTGATGGTGGATCCCACCTGACGCTTGCCCTGGGAGATGTTGTCGTATTTGAAGTAACGGTAATTGGGACCGCCTACGTAGAATTTCACATGGCCGGTGACCGGCTCGATTCCAAGGAACGCCGCCCTGAGGATCCCTTTATAATACCGGATGGAATCGTCGGGGGTCATCGTGGTATCCACATACCCCTGCTTGTTCCAGGCAAACACCCTCATCTTCCTTGGCTGGGAGAAGCTGGTGAGTATCTCGGAAGCGGATTTGCCGTCATTCTTCATCATGCGCCACCGGTCGCTCCAGCGGCGGGCCTGGTTCATGACACGGTCCCTGGTCGGCTCGTCGATGTCGTTCGAGAACGGGGCGTTCTTCTTGTATTTCAGATCCTTGAAGAAATCCTTCTGGAGATCTTTCCCGAGGTGTTCAGCGACCGCCTCCTCGGCATATTTCTGCATCTTGTAGTTGATGGTCGTATAAATCCTGAGGCCGTCCTTGTCCAGGTCGTACTTTTCTCCGCCCGGCTTTTTGTTCTTGTTGATCCATCCATAGAGGTCGTCAGTGCGCCAGCTGAGGGAGTCGGCGGCGAAATCCTCGGGATATTCGTAATCTGAACGGCGCGGTTTTTCCTTGTTCATAAGGCGCTTGAGCATATCCCTGAAATAGGGGGCCAGACCGGCGTTGTGGTCCTGCACCTGGTAGGAAAGCGTGATGGGAATCTGCTGGATGGAGTCTCTCTGCGCCTTGTTTATGAATCCGGCCTTGCACATCTGCCCAATTACGAAGTTCCTGCGTACCAATGCCTTGTCTGGGTTGAGGGCGGGATTGTAGCGGGTGGGCTTGTTGGCCATTCCCACCAGCATGGCGCTCTCCTCTATGGTAAGGTCCGAAGGAAGTTTTGCGAAGAAGGTCTCGGAAGCCGACCTGATGCCGTACGCGCTGCTGCCGAAGAAGATGGAGTTGAGATACATGTCTATTATCTCCTCCTTGGTGTAATCCCTCTCAAGCTTCACCGCGGTAATCCATTCCTTGAGCTTGATCCACACCATCTTCACCTTCGACCATCCGGGAATCTTCGATGAAGTGTCGGCACGGGGATATAGGCTCTTGGCAAGCTGCTGGGTGATGGTGCTCCCTCCGCCTTGGTTGGAACGGTTCATCAAAAGGGTCTTTACGAGCACCCTGCCGAGTCCCTTGAAGTCGATTCCGGAGTGTTTGTAGAAACGCTTGTCCTCGGTAGCTATTGCAGCGTGGATCACGTTGGGCGATATCTCGTCATAGCTGACGTAGGTCCTGTTCTCGATGTGGAAAGTGGTCAGGATCTCCCCGTCCTGGGCGATGAGCTGGGTGGCAAGCTTGCTGTCGGGGTTCTCAAGTTCCTCGAACGAGGGGATGTCGGCAAACATCCACACCAGCAGGATCATGAAGAACAACAGCAGGAAAGGGAAAGCCAGAATCCTCCAGAACCACTTGATTATATTCTTTCTTTTTTCCTGGGTCATGGCCCGATGTTTTATCAATGGTATTGAAGGACAAATTTAACAACAAAATTTGGAAAATTGCCCGGTTTGTTCTTTACTTTGCAGTTTGAAAGCCCGTACGGACGGGCGATTGACTTAAAAAATTGAATTTTATGAGTGAGGGGAAAAGCCGAAACCTGGTGATAGTGGAGTCTCCTGCAAAAGCCAGGACCATCCAGAGGTTTCTTGGAGATGATTTTACCGTGAAGCCCAGTTTCGGGCATATCAGGGATTTACAGGACAACAAGCTGAGCGTGGATGTGGAGCATGGATTCGCTCCCCAGTACGTCATACCTTCAGATAAGAAAAAGGTCGTCGCAGACCTCAAGAAACTCTCTTCCGGAGCATCCGTCTGGCTGGCATCCGATGAGGACCGCGAGGGAGAAGCCATATCCTGGCACCTTGCCCAGGCCCTCGACCTGGATGTCAGGGAAACGAAAAGGATCGTTTTCCATGAGATCACCAAAGAAGCCATACAGAGAGCCATACAGAACCCGAGGACCATCGACATGAACCTCGTGGATGCCCAGAAGGCAAGGAGGGTCCTGGACCGTCTTGTAGGATTCGAGCTGTCCCCCGTCCTGTGGAGGAAGATCCAGCCCAAGCTGAGCGCAGGAAGGGTCCAGAGCGTCGCCCTGAGGCTCGTCGTGGACAGGGAAAGGGAAATCCTCGCCTTCGAGAACGAACCGTATTACAGCACTTCGGCAGTTTTCCACCCGGCCGGGGCTCCGGCAAGGGTAAAGGTGAAAGCCACCCTCGACACCAGGTTCAAGGACATCGAAGAAGCCCGCAGGTTCCTGGAAGACAGCATCGGAGCCACGTTCACGATCGATACCATAGAAAAGAAGGAAGGTGTCCGCACCCCGGCTCCTCCCTTCACCACTTCGACCCTGCAGCAGGAAGCCTCGAGGAAACTCCATTTCCCGGTGAGCACAACCATGAGGATCGCGCAGCAGCTTTATGAAAGGGGTCTCATCACATACATGAGAACCGATTCCACGAACCTCTCCTCCCTGGCTCTCGGCACTTCCAAGAAATACATAATCGAGAATTTCGGGGATGATTATTCCCGTCCCAGGCAGTTCCATACCAGATCCAAGGGCGCACAGGAAGCGCACGAGGCCATCCGCCCCACCTTCATCGAGAACACCGACATTGAAGGCACAGCCCAGGAAAAGAAACTCTATTCGCTTATATGGAAGAGGACCGTCGCTTCCCAGATGTCCGATTCCAAGGTATTGAACACTTCCATTAAGGTGGCTTCTGACAGGAGGAGCGAAAGATTCCATATCCAGGCATCCCAGGTCCTCTTCGACGGCTTCCTGAAAGTCTATATGGAAGGCCAGGACGACCAGGAAGACGAAGAAGTTTATACCATGCTCCCGGACCTGAAGACCGGAGACATCATGGAGGCTGCGGGCATGCAGTCCGACTGCAAGTTCACCCAGGCTCCTTTCCGCTACTCGGAAGCGACGCTTGTCCGCAAGCTTGAAGAACTAGGCATCGGAAGGCCTTCCACCTACGCCCCCACAATTACGACACTTACCACCGGAAGGGGTTACATAGTGAAAGGAGACAAGGAAGGCCGGCAGGTACAGGTCCGGAACCTTGAACTGAAAGGAGATACGGTGAGCGAAAAGGACAGGACGGAGATTGTCGGAGCCGAAAAAGGAAAACTCCTGCCCCAGGAAATCGGCATAATAGTTACAGATTTCCTTGTAAAGAACTTTCCCAGCATCGTGGATTACGATTTCACGGCAAGGGTCGAGAACGACTTCGACCGCATCGCCGCCGGAGAGTTGGAGTGGCGCGCCCTGCTGTCGGATTTCTACCACGACTTCCATTCCCTTATCGACAACACACTCGCAGACAAGAATTTCAACCATGTCGAGAGAGTGCTGGGCAAAGACGCTGAAGGCAATGTCATTACCGCAAAGTTCGGCCATTTCGGTCCGTTCGTGCAGAAGGGAGAAGGAGAAAACAGGGTTTACGCTTCCCTGGGGAAGGGCCAGCTCATCGAAAGCATCACGCTGGAAGAGGCCCTCGAGCTGTTCCGCCTTCCGAGGAAGGTGGGGCAATGGGAGGGGAACGATGTCATCGCCACCAAGGGAAAGTTCGGTCCCTATGTGAAATGCGGAGACATAAACGCCTCCATTCCAAGGGGAAAGGACCCCATGACAATAACCCTCGAAGAATGCGTGGACCTCATCGTCAAACGCAAGGACCCGAAGGCTGAGACTCCTGTGATCAAGGAGTTCAAGGATCTGGATATCCAGGTAATCAACGGAAGGTACGGCCCATACATCAAGCATGACGGGGCGAATTACAAGATTCCGAAGGGAACGGATGCGGAATCCCTTGACGAAGCCGCATGCAAAAACATTATTGACAATTCAAAACCCACGAAAAAGGGTTTTAAACGCTTCCAAAAAACCAAATAAACCTTAAAGTTGCTTATCTTTTATAATTTTTCCGACAAGATTTGCTAATAATTTCTGAAAATATAATTATATTAGCAGTCGGTTAAACTTCTAATCTAAAAGACAATGGCAACTTATCATTTGGATGCGATTGATCAGAAGATCCTATCTTCGCTCGTCAAGAACGCCAGGATGCCCTTCCTTGAAATAGCAAGGGAATGCGGGGTGTCCGGTGCTGCTATTCATCAGAGGGTCAAGAGATTGGAAGCAAACGGAGTCATTACCGGATCCCGTCTGCTGGTAAAACCTCAGGCCCTTGGTCTCAATGTCTGCGCCTTCATCAGTGTAACACTTTCAGAAGCCAATAAATATCCGGAAGTCGTGGAAGCGCTCAAACAGGTCCAGGAAATAGTGGAATGCCACTTCGTTACAGGCATGGCCGCCCTTCTCCTGAAGGTTTACTGTTTTGACAACGACCACCTTATGGAGGTCCTTCTCAACACTATCCAAAAGATTGACTACATCCAGTCCACCGAGACTATGATCTCCCTCGACCAGGCCATCGAACGCCAGGTCTGGGTGAAAGACTACAAGAACACCAGCTTCTCCGGGAAAAAGGACTGACGCTACGGATTCAATCCGAGGACGGCCTCGGCAACCGCAAGATCCTCGCGACGGGTTATCTTCAGGTTATACCTCTCGCCTTCCACGAAGGTGAGAGGTATGCCGTTTATACGGGCCACGGAGGCATCGTCTGTGAAAGAAGTCTCATAAGGGACACCGTAGGCCTCCTTTATGAGTTCCGACCAGAACACCTGCGGGGTCTGGGCTCCGTAAACCACGGACCTGTCCGGTCCCTCGCCTTCAACTTCCCTTAGGACGGTCTCTCCGGTGGAGGTCTTCTCCTTGCGAAGGACTTTCAGCGTGTCAGTAACCGGGGTGACCGGTATGACTCCCGGACAGGTCTCGGCACGGGAGAAAAGGGTGTTGATCAGCTCCGGCGAGATCAGGGGACGCACTCCGTCGTGGATTGCGACGAGAGCCCCTCCGGGGACCTTCGCCAGGGCGTTCTTCACGGAATGGAAACGGGTCATTCCCCCTGAAGCGAAAATCTGGGGGATGTGGAAATTGTTCTCCAGGCACCACTCTTTCCAATAGTCGAACCAGTCCCCGGGAAGGACCGTGACAACCTTGAGACCGGGAACGGAACGGAAGAAACGTTCGATGGTCAGGCTCAGTATCGGCCTGCCATTCAGCGAAAGGAACTGCTTGGGAAGATCGGAACCCATGCGGGTGCCGTGGCCCCCGGCCATCACCACGAGATATTTTTCTCTCTCTTGCGACATCGGAGATAAATAAAATTTTAACAAATATAACTTTTTTAGTATTTTTACGAACTAATTGAAGTGAAACTAATATAGCAGAAAAACCATAATGGCATTTTCTTTTTTGAACCAAGAGCTGGCAATCGACCTGGGAACGGCGAACACCGTCATTTTCCAGAACGACCAGATAGCCCTGGACGAACCCAGCATCGTCGCCATTGACAACAATACCGGCAAATGCATCGCCTTCGGACAGAAGGCGAAGCTCATGCATGAGAAGGTGAATCCCGGCATCAAGACGATCCGTCCGCTCAGGGACGGCGTGATCGCCGACTTCGAAGCGGCCGAGATGATGATCAAGGGGTTCATCCGCCAGGTGAACAGCAAGCACAGGAGCCTTTTCTCCCCGAACCTAAAGATAGTGGTCGGTATCCCTTCAGGAAGTACCGAAGTTGAAATCAGGGCCGTACGCGACTCTTCCGAACATGCGGGAGGAAGGGACGTGTTCCTTATCTTCGAGCCCATGGCGGCCGCCCTGGGAATCGGCCTCGACGTCGAAGCCCCAAAGGGCAACATGGTCGTCGACATAGGAGGCGGCACCGCCGAAATTGCCGTCATCTCCTTGGGAGGCATTGTGGTGCAGGAGAGCATCCGCACCGCAGGTGACGTCTTCACCGACGATATCCAGCAGTACCTCAAGCAGCAGCACAACATCAAGGTCGGAGAGATTACCGCAGAAAAGATCAAGATTGCCGTGGGATCCGTCATCAGCGAACTTGACGACGAACCCGAACCTTTCGTCGTCCGCGGACAGAACGTGATGACGGCCCTTCCCGTTGAGGCTACCATCTCCTACCAGGAAA
>CACXFP010000248.1 GCA_902766985.1 uncultured Bacteroidia bacterium
ACCCTGCACAGCGGACTCGGGAACATTTCCTCCCTCCAGAGGATCGACGGCAACAAGTTCCTGTGGATGGATCCCTTTACCTTGAGGAACCTGGAAATCTTCCACAGCCAGACGGGAGACGGTGTGGCCCTCGTCGATGTCCTCGACAAATGCGTGTGCCCGATGGGTGCAAGGCTCCTGCGAAGCTGGCTGGCACGTCCCGTGCTCGACATAAAGGAACTTGAATCCAGGTATGATACCGTGGAATATTTCCTTTCTCAGCCGGAGGCCCTGGAAGAGGTAAGGACAAGGATCGGGGATATCGGGGACCTGGAAAGGATCATTTCAAGGGCCGCTGCAGGGAAAATCCAGCCCCGGGAGGTGCTCAAGCTCGGTAGCGGCCTTTCCCAGATGGAGCCTCTCAAGGCCCTCTGCACGGCGGACGCGGTTCCTGCCGCCCTCTCTTCCCTTGCCAGGTCAATGAGGGGATGTTCCGCCCTCCGCACGAAGATTTCCTCTACGCTTGCCGAAGACACAGCCGCCGCTATCGGCAAGGGAGACGTCATCGCGAAAGGGGCGAATGCGGAGCTTGACGAACTCCGGCAGATTTCCAGGGACAGCAAAGACTATCTGCTCAGGATGCAGGAAAGGGAGGCCGAAAGAACCGGTATCTCCTCGCTCAAAATCGGTTACAACAATGTCTTCGGATACTATATCGAGGTCCGCAACGCTTTCAGGGACAAGGTCCCCCAGGAGTGGATACGCAAGCAGACCCTCGTCAGCGCCGAAAGGTATATAACCGAAGAACTCAAGGAATACGAGAGCAAGATCCTCACCGCGGAGGACCGCATCTATCAGCTTGAAAGCCAGATTTATGCAGCCCTTGTAGAAGATATACGGAAGGAAATCCAGTCCGTGCAGGCCAACTGCGCCGTGGTTTCAAGGCTGGACGTCCTGGCATGCTTCGCGGAAAACGCCGGGGAAAGGCATTACTGCAGGCCCGTGGTCACAAAGGATTATTCCATGGACATCAAGGCCGGAAGGCATCCTGTCATCGAAACCATGATGCCGCCCGGGGAGGAATATGTCCCCAACGACGTCTGCCTCGACGACCAGAAACAGCAGATTATTATCCTGACCGGTCCGAACATGGCCGGAAAATCCGCCCTGCTGAGGCAGACCGCCCTTATCGCGATAATGGCCCAGACCGGCTCCTTTGTTCCGGCAGAAAAGGCAACTCTCGGCATCCTCGACAAGGTTTTCACCCGCGTCGGCGCCTCCGACAACATCTC
Organism: uncultured Bacteroidia bacterium; assembly: GCA_902766985.1. Lineage (GTDB taxonomy): Bacteria > Bacteroidota > Bacteroidia > Bacteroidales > UBA932 > Cryptobacteroides. The sequence continues at coordinate 1,272 of CACXFP010000248.1, forward strand.
CCGCGGGGAATCCACCTTCATGGTGGAAATGACGGAAACGGCCATGATCCTCCACAACCTGTCCCGACGCTCCCTGGTGCTGATGGACGAGATCGGCCGCGGCACCTCCACCTACGACGGAATGTCCATCGCCCGGGCGATAGTGGAATATATCCATGAATACGGAGAGGGAGCCAAGACCCTTTTCGCCACCCACTACCATGAACTCAACGACCTCACAGACATCTACCCGAGGGTGAAGAATTACCACATCGCGGTGAAAGAGGTGGACAAGGACGTGATATTCCTCAGGAAACTGATGCCCGGTGGAACGGAAGAAAGCTTCGGTATCAATGTGGCGAGGATGGCCGGAATGCCGCGGGAAGTGCTTGACGCTGCGGAAAAGACACTCAAGGCCCTTGAGGAAAACAAGGGGGCCGGCAAGCCCATAAAGGAATTCGGGGCAGTGATGAAACCGGCCAAGCCCAGGACCATCAAGGAAGGGACCATCGAGAGCGACGGCAGCCTCCAGCTCTCCTTCTTCCAGCTCGACGACCCCACCCTTGAATCCATCCGTGACTCCCTTAGGGACGCGGACCTCAACAACATGACTCCCATGCAGGCCTTTGACCTGCTCCGTTCAATGAAACAAGAACTTGGTCTCTGACCGGAAACACCAGATAACGATGAAACGCGGACTTCTTGCACTTATTCTTGCCGTGCTCATGACGGCAATGGCCACAGCGGCCCCGAAAAGCTATTCCCTTTCCTCTCCTGACGGAAAGGTAGTCGCCGGTATTTCCGCCGGCAACGAGATTTCGTGGACCCTTTCCTTCAATGGAAAGTCCATTATCAGCCCTTCCGCCATCTCCATGACACTTGATGACGGCACCGCCTATGACGGAAAGGTGAAATTCCTGAAAGCCATCAAAAGAAAAGGCGATGAAACGGTCAGCACCCCTTTCTACAAAAAGGCAACGGTTAACAACCGCTACAATGAACTCACCCTGTCGTACAAGACCTTCGACGTGGTGTTCCGGGCCTATAACCAAGGCGTCGCCTATAGGTTCGTATCAAAGGCCCCGGCTCCTTTCGTGGTTAAAAACGAACAGGCCACATTCAACTTTGCCGGTGACTGGGATGCCTTCATTCCCTATGTCCGGGACGGGGAAAGGACCATCAAGCAGCAGTTCAACAGTTCTTTCGAGCACATCTACGCCCATATTCCCCTGTCGGAATGGACTACGGGAAGATTGGCCTTCCTTCCCCTCGCCGTGCAGATTCCCGGCGGCGGACTCCTCAACATCACTGAATCCTCACTGGAGCATTACCCTGGCATGTATCTCTGGAACGAAGACAAAGATTCCTCGCTTGAAGGCATGTGGGCCCTGTATCCAAAGGACATAGCCTACGGGGTCGCCCATAACAACCTGCAGGGAATCGTCATGGACCACGAGGATTTCATTGCGGTCGCCGATCCCGGGCAGGCTTTCCCCTGGAGGATTGTCACGATTACCGCCAACGATGCGGAAATGCTTGACAACGACATGGTTTTCAATCTCTCCCGGCCGCAGGTAGAAGGAGACTTCAGCTGGGTGAAGCCCGGCAAGGTGGCATGGGACTGGTGGAACGACTGGAACCTCTACGGGGTTGATTTCAAAGCCGGGATCAACACCGAGACATACAAGTATTACATCGACTTCGCTTCGTCGCACGGCATTGAATACGTCATCCTGGACGAGGGATGGGCAGTGACGGGAGCAGCCGACATGTTCAAGGTAATTCCTGAAATCGACCTCCCGGAGATAATCAATTACGGAAAATCAAAGAACGTGGGGATCATCCTCTGGGCCGGATACTGGGCCGTGCACCGCGACATGGAGCACGTATTCCAGCACTATTCGGAAATGGGTGTAAAAGGCTTCAAGATCGACTTCATGGACCGCGACGACCAGATAATGGTCGATTTCTGCTGGGATGCTGCCCGCCTCGGTGCCAAGTATCACATGATGATCGACTTCCACGGCGCATACAAGCCTGCCGGACTTCTGCGCACCTACCCCAATGTAATAAACAAGGAAGGGGTGGCCGGACTTGAGAACCTGAAATGGTCCGGCCAGGAACTGGACCAGGTGGGATACGACGTGACGATTCCCTATGTGAGGATGGTCGCCGGACCGATGGACTACACACAGGGAGCCATGAGGAATGCCACCAGAGGCAATTTCTACGGAATCAACAACGAACCCATGAGCCAGGGAACGCGTTGCCGACAGCTCGCGGAATATGTGATCTTCGAGGCTCCGTTCACCATGCTATGCGACTCTCCTTCAAACTATATGCGCGAAGAGGAATGCACCTCGTTCATCGCTTCCATACCGACGGTATGGGATGAGACCAAGGCCCTTGACGGAAAGATCGGCGAGTATGCCGTGATCGCCCGTCGCAGCGGAAAAGACTGGTATGTCGGAGCCATGAACGACTGGAACCCCATGGACCTGGACATCGATCTCGGCTTCCTCCCTGCCGGAAAATACAGCATCGAAATCTTCCGCGACGGCATCAACGCCGACAAGGCGGC
>CACXFP010000249.1 GCA_902766985.1 uncultured Bacteroidia bacterium
AGTCATGTACCCTATCGTGGCCTCGGCGAAAGGATTTGTGCCGATCTTCCCGGTAAAGTCATACCTCATCCCCCTGAGCTTGCGGGTACCGATTCCGAAGTTCAGGATGACGGAAACTATTTCCTCTGTGTCGAACCGGGCTCCGAGTCCCACTTCGTTCACAGGTCCCCTCCTGCTGTTGAAAACAAGTCTGTAAGGTTCTCCGGAGCCCTGCATCTCATAGGTGATGTAATCGAAGGCTCCCGTACCGAAAATGGCCGCCTCGGCGTCTTCGATCTCCGACCTTCCGACCTCCTGCAACGGCTTCATCTTGATCTTGTTCATGAGCAGCCGGCTGTCGGCATCATCCACCCCGCGTATTTCTATCCCGGAAATCCTGACCTTCTTGCTTCCCAGGTTGACTGCAGGAGAGCCTTGCAAGGCACGGCCCTCGCCGTTCATCCTGGCCTTGACGCCGAGAAGTAGGGAATCCTGCCTCTTCGATGCGACGTAACCCCTGGAAATCAAGGAATCAATGCTCGCCGTGTCGAAACTCATCATGTCGTAACCGGTTATGTCCGGAGTGATGGTGATATCGGCTTCCTTGATGTTTTCTTCAATGGCGGCACGGCCGAACATGTCTACGAACTGACCGAGGAGGTCGCCGAAATTGTTAAGCTGAGAATAGCCCTTGTACCCGGATGAGATGTTTACGCCTATGATTATGTCGGCGCCAAGTTCCCTGGCAAGTTTGGTAGGATAGTTGTCGCGCATGCCTCCGTCCACGAGTACCATCCCGCGTTCCCTGACAGGGGTGAAAAGGCCGGGGATGCTCATCGTAGCCCTGAGTGCTCTGTTAATCTTGCCTCCATATAAGACCTTGGCCCTTCCCGATACCATCTCGGTCGCGACACAGGCGAAAGGTACCGGAAGGTCCACGAATTTCGTGGAATCCTGGTAACCTACCGTCAACGAGGAAAAGATGTTGTTCACGTTCTGGCCGAAAACCATGCCGGAGGGAAGGCTGCCGAGGATATTGTCCTTCACGGCCTTGGTAGCCTCCGCCCCCTCGTCGGCTCCGAAGCTGATATCATCATGCCTGCGTTCGGAACGGGAGGCGTCAGCCATGCGGGCAGCGTAATCCTGTCGAGAGTAATAGAATGGGAAGGAAAGGACGTATTTCTCGGAATACCTCTTCTGATGGTATGATTTGTATTTTTCAGGAACCTTGTCGGTCAAGGCGACATCCCAGTCAATCTCCCTCAGAAGGGAGTCGATCGTAACGGCGTCGTAACCGACCGCATGCATTCCCCCGATTAGTCCTCCCATGCTTGTGCCAAGGACCATATCCACAGGGATGTCTTTTTCTTCCAGATATTTAAGGACACCCACATGGGCCGCGCCCTTGGCCCCTCCGCCCATAAGCACAAGGGCGACTACGGGCCTCCTGCGGCGGATCTCCTCCATTCGGCTGCGGAACTCAACTTTGTCCAAAGAATCCTGGACAGGATCCAGACCTGGAGGAAGGGACCTCTCCCTGTCCTGTGCCCTGACGGATTCCGGTAAGGAAACAAGGCCAAGGATGGCGGAAATTATGACGAGTATCCTTTTCATTACTTTTCTTTTTCCTTATGCTTCCCGGCAAGGAGGCCGCAGGCGGCATAAATGTCTTCACCGCGGGAAGCCCTTATAGTACATGTGATTCCGTGATTATTCAATCTCTCCATGAACCTCTGCATCACAGGGGCTGGCGAAGGCTCGAGGGGAGAATCCGGTATCTTGTGGAACCGGATCAGGTTGACACGGCATTCAAGGCCGCGAAGGAGGCGGTACAAGGCATCCGCATGGACCTTGTCGTCGTTAACGCCGGAAAACATCGTATACTCGAAACTCACCCTCCTCTGGCCGGTGAAGTCATACCGCCTGATGAGCGAAACGACTTCGGAAACAGGCCAGGCCTTCTGGACCGGCATCATGCCAAGCCTTTCGTCAGGAAACGGATTATGGAGGCTGACTGCCAGGTGGCACCTGGACGATTCCAGATATTTCCTGAGATTGGGGATGACACCTATGGTGGAGAGCGTAATGCGTTTCGGTGACCAGGCAAAGCCCCAGGGGGCAGTAAGCACCTCGATCGCACGGGATACGTTGTCCCAATTGTCAAGAGGCTCCCCCATTCCCATGAAAACCGCGTTGGTAAGCGAATCGGACTCTTCCACGGAGATGAACTGGTTGAGGATGTCTGCGGCTGAAAGGTTCCCGTGGAAGCCCTGGCGCCCGGTCATGCAGAAGCGGCACCCCATCCGGCATCCGGCCTGGGATGAGACGCAAAGGGTTTTCCTGTCCTCATCCGGGATCACCACGGACTCGATGGCGCTTTCCTCCATCCTGTCTCCCACCCTGCACGACACGTTGAAGAGGTATTTCCTTGTCCCGTCAGAGGACTCCGCCACGGAGCAGCTGTCCTCAATTCCGGTGACATAGGATTTCTTCAAGGCTTCCCTCCCCTCTTTCGAGATATCGGTCATCTCATCGAAAGTACGCGCTTTCCGGACGTACAGCCATCTTGCGAGCTGTCCTCCCGCGAAGGAAGGCAGTCCGGCGGAAACGGCAATCTCTTTCAGCTCTTCGCGCGTCTTTCCCAATAATTTTTCCATCTTTTCCGATATACTTCTTGTTCCGCACAAAATTACACAAAAATAATCTCAGTTTAATGGCGGAATTACGGCTTTTTTCTTAACTTTGTAATGGGTGGGTCATAATCCACGCAATTAATCACCGTTAACATTAAATCATTATGGCTAAAGAAGTAGAGGAAAAGGCCGCTGAGATCAACGCCGCGAAACTCAAGGCGCTGCAGGCCACGATCGACAAGATTGAGAAAGATTATGGGAAGGGTACGATCATGAAGCTGGGAGATCAGCCACAATGGGACGTGAAGGTCATCCCGAGCGGATCCATAGCCCTGGACCACGCGCTGGGAATCGGAGGGTATCCCCGCGGAAGGGTCATCGAGATTTATGGCCCCGAATCCAGCGGAAAGACCACCCTTGCCATCCATGCTATCGCTCAGGCTCAGAAACAGGGCGGAATCGCCGCAATGATAGATGCCGAGCATGCATTCGACAGGACATACGCCAAGGCCCTCGGCGTCAACCTGGACACACTGCTCATTTCCCAGCCGGACAACGGCGAACAGGCCCTTGAGATCGCAGACAACCTGATCCGTTCAGGAGCTGTGGACATCGTAGTCATCGACTCTGTGGCGGCACTGACGCCCAAGGCCGAGATAGAAGGAGAAATGGGAGACAACAAGGTTGGACTGCAGGCAAGGCTGATGAGCCAGGCTCTCAGGAAACTGACGGCAAATATCAGCAAGACCAACACCTGCTGCATCTTCATCAACCAGCTCCGCGAGAAGATCGGCATCATGTTCGGCAATCCCGAAACGACCACAGGAGGCAACGCCCTCAAATTCTACGCTTCCGTCAGGATCGATGTACGCAAGACGACCCAGCTAAAAGACGGAGACGAGGCTCTCGGCAACCGCACACGCGTGAAGGTTGTCAAAAACAAGATGGCTCCCCCTTTCAAGAAGGCGGAGTTCGACATAGTCTACGGACAGGGTATCTCCCATAGCGGAGAGGTCCTCGACCTTGGAGTCGAGCTGGGGGTCATCAACAAGAGCGGCTCCTGGTTCTCCTACAATGAACAGAAGCTCGCCCAGGGCCGCGAGGCCTGCAAGAAACTCCTGGAAGACAACCCGGAGCTCTGCGA
>CACXFP010000250.1 GCA_902766985.1 uncultured Bacteroidia bacterium
AGGAGTGCAGTATGGCGTTTCCTACAGCCAGACGCAGTTCAATCCTGCGAGGGCCCAGGTCTTCCAGTTGCTTCCCAAATACTTCGGTGTTTCCTACACAAGGTACGGAAAGTTGTTCGGCTACATGCCCTATTTCGGCCTTCAGGTAGGCGTCAACTACTCCCAGGCGGGTTATAAATTCAAGGAAGACAAGGAAACAGGGACGACCCCTGAGCTTGAGGGGGCAACCAGGGCCGTAATGGACCTGATTGAAGTGCCGGCCCTGGCCATTTTCCACGTCGACATGCTCCATTTCAAAGTCATGGCGGACTTCGGACTATACGGAGGTTACAGGATGAATATCACCCGATATGGCGAACATGTCAGTGACGAGATCCGCAATTCGTTTCTGGACTGGGACAAGAGGCTGGAATACGGCCTTAAGGGAGGCGTCGGATTCGGACTCGTGTTCGATCCTTTCGAGTTCCATGTGATGGGACAGCTGAGGTATTCATGGTCAAGTCTTTACGAACCTGATTATGCTAGCGAGTACTACTACCGGTTCGCATATCCGCTTGATATCGTAATAACGGCCGGCATATATTTCCAGCTGACCAAACGTTCCGGAAAGAGCCGTGCGGCCCTGCGCCGCGAGGCATATGATTCCGTGTACAACCCTAACAAGGATAAATGATGAGAAAAATAACGGCAAAGGCAGGTGACGTCCTCATCGGAGGTGGCAATCCGATAGTCGTCCAGACCATGTGCAACACCCATACATCGGACATTGAAGGCACTGTCGCCCAGTGCATCAGGATGAAAGAGGCTGGAGCGCAGATGATAAGGATAACAGTTCCCGGCCCGGCCGACGTCGCAAATATCGCGGAAATCAGACGCAGGCTCAGATCCGGGGGAATCGACACTCCCCTGGTGGCCGACATTCATTTTTCATCCAGGACTGCGATTGATGTCGCTCCCCATGTAGAGAAAGTCAGGGTCAATCCGGGAAACTTCCATCGGGACCACGCACAGGCTTTGGAAATCTTCTCTGACCTGATCGATGTATGCAGGGACAATGGAACCGCCATCAGGGTCGGACTCAATCATGGTTCCCTCGGAGAGTATATCACCAACCTTTATGGTAACACTCCCCTGGGAATGGCGAAAGCAGCCATGGAATGGCTCGGCAAATGCGTCGAGAGGGATTTCTACAATGTCGTAGTATCCCTTAAGGCCAGCAACACGAAGGTTATGTCCGACGCCTACCTTGAGTTGGAAAAGGAAATGGAGGCGGCCGGAACCGTCTTTCCTGTCCATGTAGGCGTGACGGAAGCCGGCAACGGGGATACCGGAAGGATTAAATCCTGCGTAGGAATCTCCTCCGTCCTATCCAAGGGAATCGGAGACACTATTAGAGTGTCACTTACTGAAGACCCGGTGAACGAGATTCCCGTTGCAAGGTATCTTGCTGACCGATACGACAGGAAACTCTTCTCCTCCCTCGTCTCAATAAAGACGGAGGGGAAGAAGGCCATAGCTACATATGAAGCGCCATCAAGGGAAAGACTCCTGCTCGATGCCTCGTGTGACTGGGGCAAGGAGCTGATGGAAAAGAAACTGGATGAAATCGAGATCCACGGCACCTTCACCACCCAGGAAGGGGCCCTCCGTTCCATCGATGAAGACGGATTGGGAGACTATCTGGTCAATGAAATCATGCAGGCGTCAAGGAGAAGGTTCTACAAGCCTGAGTACATCGCTTGCCCCGGATGCGGGAGGACGATGTACGACCTTCAGAAGGCCTTTGAGGAGGTTAAGGAGCGTACTGCCGGCATGAAGGACGTGGTCATCGCTGTCATGGGCTGCATAGTGAACGGCCCCGGTGAGATGGCTGACGCCGACTGGGGCTATGTCGGCGAAGGCAACCATAAGGTTACCATCTACCACAAGGATGTTCCCGTACTGCGCCACGTCCCCGACACGGAGGCCGTAGACAGACTGGTTGAACTCATTGAATCTGAAAGGGACTGATCGTCAGAGAACGGCAATGACGCTTTCGCAGGCCCTCACCTTGTCCCCTACCTTTACCTTTATATCGCAGTCCAGGGGAAGGAACATATCAATCCTAGACCCGAACTTGATGATTCCGCACTGCTGCCCTTTCTTCTCGTTCTCCCCTACCGTGGAATAGCAGACTATACGGCGGGCGAACGTGCCGGCTATCTGTTTGAAAAAGACCTCGCCTTTCCCACTCTTGATGCAGGTGGAGGAATGCTCGTTTTTCTCCGAGGCCTTGGGCTGGAAAGCCAGGAAATAATGTCCCGGGTGGTATTTATAGTACGTTATCTCTCCGTCGACAGGCCAGAAATTGGCATGTACGTCAAAGAAATTCATATACACCGATACCTGGATGCATTCCCTTTGGAGATACTCACCCTCATAAGCTTTCTGGACGATGACGACCTTGCCGTCAGCTACGGACGTGACGGCGGAGGGATCTGCCACGACATTGCGGTCCGGAACCCTGTGGAACCAGGTCACGAAACAGCCGAAAACGGCAAGGACCAATACCAGGAACCATGCCAGGGGGCGTAGATTGACGGTCTTGAGAACAATGAATCCGAGCAGCGCAAGCACCAGCCAGACCATCGTTATGAGTTTGTATGAATCTTGGTCGAGAGTCATGTCGAACGGTATTAGAGTAAATTGAAGATTGCAAGATAGACAGCGCCGATCGGCATGGCCATCAGCGTGCTGTCAAAACGGTCGAGGAGCCCCCCGTGGCCCGGAATTATGTTGCCGGAATCCTTTACGTTATAGAACCTCTTCCACTGGGATTCGAAGAGGTCTCCCCAGACCCCTGCGATATGCATCACGACGGCAAGGATGATGCAATGGATAAGAGGATACTTCATGTAACCTGTATAGAAGAGGATGCATGCCGCAACGACGGCCATGATGAGTCCTCCCCAGTAGCCTATCCACGTCTTCTTGGGAGAGATGGACTCGAAGAGTTTCTTTGGGAATCTCTTTCCCAGGGCGATACCGAAGGTGTAGGCTCCGATGTCGGAAGCCCATATGATGATGAAGAAACATATGAGCAGAACCCCGCTGAACCTCCCGTGCTGGAACACGATAAGATTCGACAGGGCCATCGGCGCGGCAATGTACAGAAGGGCCGTGTAAATGTTGGAGAACCTTCCGAACTCAGACTTGTCCTTGACGTATAGCGAGTTGATCATTATCAGGAAGATCGGAGCCATGGCAAGCGCTATGAACTTCAGGTCCATCCCGAAGGCCGAACGACAGAATATCAGGACGAAAAGGGATACGGCGGCAACTATCGCGAGGATGCGGGAGATGACATATGAATCCCCCATCGTCATCCGGTAGAATTCCACCATCATACCTACCGTGATCAACAGGACCAGCACACCGAAGGTAAACTTGCTGAAAAGCAGACAGAACAGCATTATGATGACAAATCCCGTCCCTGAAAGGGCCCTGACTGCAGAATTAGACATACCCTACTCCCCTTCTTGTTTTTGTTCCACTTCCTCTCCGGCAGGCCGCACCTTTGGCCCGAGAATCTTTTCGATGTCATCGGAAAGGATGACTTCCTTTTCAAGGAGAAGCAGGGCTATCCTTTCGAAGCCATCCCTGTGGTCGAGAAGGAGTTTTACCGTCTTGTCGTGAATGTCCTTGACAAGAGCCTTTACCTCCTCATCCATGAGCTCGGCGGTCTTCTCGCTGTATGGTTTGGTGAGGTCATATCCCCTCGATCCTGTTGAATCATAGAAAGACAGTTCTCCAACCTTCTCGCTCATGCCGTAGTACTGGATCATGGCGTATGCCATCTTCGTCAGCCGCTCGAGGTCGTTCTGGGCTCCCGTTCCCGGCTCTCCGTTGATGATTTCTTCGGCAGCACGGCCTCCCATGAGGCTGCACATCTCATCGATAAGATAGGACTTGCCGAGTATCTTCCTTTCGGAAGGCAGGCTCCAGGTCACTCCAAGTGCCTGTCCTCTCGGGATGAGGCTTACCTTGAATACGGGATCGGCATATGGCAGCAGCCATCCGGCCACGGCATGACCGGCTTCGTGATACGCCGTAGTCCTTTTCTCACTCATGCTCATGACAGAGCCCTTGCGTTCGACTCCTCCCACTATCCTGTCGACGGCATCAAGGAAATCCTGATTGTCGATTACCTGCTTGTTCCTGCGGGCCGCGGTAAGGGCAGCTTCGTTGCAGACATTGGCTATATCGGCTCCGGAGAATCCGGGAGTATGCTTGGCCATGGTCCTTACGTCAAAATCAGGAGAAATGGCAAGTCCGCGCATATGGACCTTGAAAATATCCACACGCTCGTCAAGGTCGGGCAGGTCGACATGGATCTGGCGGTCGAAACGGCCGGCCCTCATCAGAGCCTTGTCGAGGATATCGGCCCTGTTGGTCGCAGCAAGTATGATGACACCGGAATTGGTGTCGAACCCATCCATCTCAGTAAGAAGCTGATTGAGCGTGTTTTCCCTCTCGTCATTTGAAGAAAAGCCTACATTCTTCCCCCTGGCCCTGCCCACGGCGTCGATCTCATCGATGAAGACGATGCACGGGGCCTTCTCCTTGGCCTGCCGGAAGAGGTCCCTGACACGCGAAGCACCGACCCCTACGAACATCTCGACAAAATCTGAACCTGAGATGGAGAAGAAGGGAACGTTCGCCTCGCCGGCGACTGCCTTTGCAAGAAGGGTCTTGCCAGTTCCCGGAGGGCCTACGAGAAGGGCTCCTTTCGGGATCTTGGCACCCAGTTTCGTATATTTCTGCGGAGCCTTGAGGAAATCCACGATTTCCATGACTTCCTCCTTCGCCCCGTACAGGCCGGCCACATCCTTGAAAGAGACGCTGACATTAGTCTTGTCGGCGAGCTTTCCGGTGGATTTCCCTACGGAAAAAATCCCTCCCGGGCCTCCCCCGCCGGGACCTGCGCCCATATTGCGGCCGATGCCCCTGAACATCCATATATACATAAGGATCAGCAGGATAGGGAAAATCAGCCATTCGAGGACTTCCATCCAACCCCTGCTCTCGTTTTCCATAACGACCTTCACCTGGTCAATGGCAGGAAGTTCAGAGTTCAGTTCTCCGAATTCTTTCTCTGCATCGAACTTGTCGGAAACGAGGAAGTAAAACTGAGGAGAGGACTTCGGCACGTTGCCGGCGAAGAGGTCGGTATATTTCGACATCCTGTCGGGCTTTATCGTGATGGTACCCTTGAAATTGTTACGGACGAAATGGATCTCCTTTACGTCACCGGACCGGAAGATCGTCTGGACCTGGGCCCACTCGATCTTCTGGGGGTTGCTCCCGTCCATCGAATAGAGCATCCATGCTATGCCGGCGATAAGGAGGATATAGAACCAGGAAAGGTTGAACCTGATCCTCACCACCTTCTTCTTGGGATCCTTGCCGTTGCTGTTATTGGCATTATTCTGGTCCATCACTGACTGGTTTTGGGAGTGGCTGGCTTCCTGGTTACCTTGCGTTCCTTGTATTCCTTGCGGGGAGCATCCGCCCACAGGTCTTCAAGGCGGTAAAAGTCCCTGTATTCATTGAGGAAGATATGGGCAACGATGTCCCCATAGTCTATGATGATCCAGAAATCATTCTCGAAACCCTGTGACCTGAGCGGTTTTCGGCCAAGCTCGGTCCGCATCTTCTCGATAACATTGTCGGCTATGGCTGCTACATTCGTGGTAGAATCGGCGCTGCAGATGACAAAATGGTCGGTGATGGCGACACCGAGCGGTCTGAGATCGATTCCTACGACCCTCTGCCCCTTCTTGTCCAGCATTGCGTCTGCCAGGACCCTCAAATCGTGTGTAATCATACGAAAGTTTGTAAATTTGTCTTACAAATATAAACAAAAAACGAACCAATGGAAAGGAAGATGCAAATCTTGTGGCATGACTCGCTGGATTCGACTAACAATGAGGCTGCAAGGCGCATAGAGAGCCTCGCTGATTTGTCAGTCATTGCAGCAGTGGAGCAATACTCCGGTCGAGGCCAGAGGGGGAACGTGTGGCACTCTTCCCCGGGAGACAACCTCACCTTTTCAATAGTCCTTAAAGGCAACGGCTCCCTGGCCGCGCTGCCTGTGACTTCACAGTTCGACATAAGCCGCCTCTCTACCTTGGCCGTACACGGATTCCTGGCAAAAGAAGGTATAGACGCCAAGATTAAATGGCCCAACGACATATATGTCGGAAACAGGAAAATTTGCGGGATGCTGATCGAGAATTCCCTTTCCGGCGCAAAGATATCCTGGAGCATCATCGGAATCGGCTTGAATCTCAACCAGAAAGACTTTCCGCCCCAGCTCATGAATCCGACATCCCTGACCCTTCTGACCGGTCGGCGATACTCCCTGGAAAGCGGACTCGAAGATTTTTGCGTGATATTCTCATCATTGCTTCCACTCCTAAAGGACATGGAAGGAAGGAAAAAGCTCGATGGAATGTATTCTGAGCATCTGTACCGGAGGGGTGAATGGCATGAATTCCGGGACCTGAGGACGGAGGAAGTCTTCAGAGGAAAAATCGATGGCGTAACCAAAGAGGGCCTGCTGAAGGCAGTTACCCTGGCAGGTCAGAGGAAAGAATTCAATTTCAAGGAAATAGGCTATATTATCTAAGAGCCTCGATTGCAGCCGCAGGATCTTCAGCCTTGAATACGGAACTGCCTGCGACAAGTATGCCCGCTCCGGCTTCCACCAGCGCTCCTGCGTTGCCCGGCCCTACTCCGCCGTCCACCTCGATCTTCACGTCCAAGCCTCTCCTGACGATTTCTTTCCGGGCGGCACGGACCTTCCCGTAGGATTCCTCGATGAACTTCTGCCCTCCGAATCCTGCATAAACCGACATGATCAGGACGTAATCGCAGAATTCAAGGTACGGGAAAAGTTTTTCGACCGGAATGTCGGGATTCACTACGAGTCCGGGGTGGACACCGAACGAACGGATGAGCTTCAAGATTCCGGCAGGATCCGTTCCGTCCGCCTCGGCAGCCTCTTCATGGAAACTTATCATGGAGGCTCCGGCTTTGGCGAAACGCTCAACATACTTCTCGGGATGCACTATCATGAGGTGGACATCCATCGGCTTCTCCGCGACGCGGGCGAGAGCTTCCACCACAGGGAATCCGAAAGAGATATTCGGGACGAAAGTCCCGTCCATCACATCAAGATGGAATATGTCCGCGTGTGAATTGACAATCCTGGCGGCTTCCTCCAGGTGCAGGAAGTCGGCAGCGAGAATCGACGGAGCTATCAGTGTCCTGTCCATGATTCTCATGAGGAAACAGGTACGAGCATCTTCTCTATGTCATTGACATACTGGCGGAATGCCTTGCTCGTGGACATGAGGTCGGAAACGGTGTTGCAGGCATGGAGGACTGTTGCGTGGTCCTTTCCTCCCAGTTCGGACCCGATGGTGGAAAGGGAACAGCCGGAGATGAGGTTGCGGCTCATGTACATGGCAATCTGCCTTGCCTGGACTATCTGACGCTTGCGGGACTTTGAAAGGAGGGAATCCCTGGTAATGTTGAAGTATTCGCACACTACCCTCTGGACCTTGTCCATAGTTACCTCGGTGTGCTCCTCGCCGACAATCTTGTCGGTAATGGACGAGGCCATCTCAACGGTCACCTCGGTATGGGCAAGGGTCGCATGTGCAACCAGGGATATGAGGGCGCCTTCGAGCTCCCGGAAATTGGACTTCACCCTGGAAGCAAGGAACTCAAGCACCTTGTCGCTTATCGACACACCCTCGCGGAAACACCTGGCCTTGAGCATGGAGAGCCTGGTCGCATAGTCAGGACGCGAAAGCTCGACACTTAGTCCCCATTTGAATCGGGAGAGCAGCCTTTCCTCGAAGTTCTGAAGGTCAACGGGCGCCCTGTCAGAGGTGAAGATGAGCTGTTTCCCATTTTCATGGAGATGATTGAAAATGTTGAACATGGCATTCTGGGACCCGTCGCCGCGAAGCTCCTGTACATCGTCTACGATAAGGACATCGATCTTCATGTAGAACGCGAAGAAATCAGTGAGCTTGTTGCGCACATGGGTGGCATCGATATATTGGTTCTTGAACTCGTTTCCAGTAACGTA
>CACXFP010000251.1 GCA_902766985.1 uncultured Bacteroidia bacterium
TCACCGGCTGCGGGGGCCTGGACCTTCTTGCCGTCCCTTGGTGTGAGGGAAAGGATTCCGAAGATGAGCGCCACTGCAAGGGCGATGACGCTGAGAACGAGTGATGTGTTTTTCATATCATTTAAAATGTTAAATAAACGAGAGATGAATCAATCTGCAAAGATAGCTAAAATATCTTAACCTTTGCCAGATATGCGGAGATAGTTTTCTCCAGTCCCATGTAGAGGGCGTCGCATATGATCGCATGCCCTATCGAGACTTCGTCGGTCCACGGGATAGTGCGGATGAAGTATTCGAGATTCTCCAGGTTGAGGTCGTGGCCCGCGTTGAGGCCGAGTCCGCACTCGCGTGCCCGTACGGCCGCGGCGAGGTAAGGGGCTATCGCCTTCTCCCTGTCCCGGGGATAATCCTCAGCGTATCCGGCAGTGTAGAGTTCCACCCTGTCCGCACCGCATTTCGCGGCTCCTTCGACCATGCGGGGATCCGGATTGACGAAGATGGAAACACGTATCCCGCAGTCTTTGAATTCTTTGCATATGTCGGTCAGGAAGCCTTCGTTGGCTATGGTGTCCCATCCGCAGTTGGATGTGATGGCGTCTTGCCCGTCGGGTACCAGGGTCACCTGGTCTGGGACCACCTCCTTTACGAGGGATACGAATGAGGGGATCGGATTGCCTTCTATGTTGAATTCTACTTTAAGGGTCGGGCGGATCAGCCTGACGTCCGAGTAGCGTATGTGCCTCTCGTCTGGCCTTGGGTGGACGGTGATCCCTTCTGCCCCGAACCGCTCGCAGTCCAGCGCAGCCTTCTCCACGTCCGGCATCGAACCGCCCCTGGCATTCCGCAAAGTGGCGATCTTGTTGATGTTTACGCTAAGTCTAGTCATGATGTCCAAGTGTTTACAGGTTGCAAAAATATGCATTTTGTGCAAAAAATGCTAAATTTGAGAATTCATACGAAACGCCATGACAATTGCCATATATATAAAGAAAGCCGGGCTTGGAGAGGACCCCCGCGTGAAGGCTCTCCTGGAGAGGATGCACGATGCCGGAGTCACAGTCTATCCGATCAAGACATATGCTGACCTCAGGGAGGGTACCGACCTGCTGATGGCAATCGGAGGCGACGGCACGTTCCTTTCTGCTGCGAAGCGGGTCCGCGATTCGATGATCCCCGTCGTGGGGGTCAATCTCGGAAGGCTTGGTTTCCTGTCGGAGAACAAGCCCGAAGAAGTCCTGGATTCACTCCTCAGCGGAAACTACACCCTCGAAGACCGCACCCTGATAGAGACCCGGATCTACGGTTTCGACACATCGTCCGTTGAAGGTTTCTGGCCCATATCCCTCAATGAGGTTTCCGTCCACCGCTTCGGGGTGGGAATGATAGGAATCGATGTCAGCGTGAACGGCAGGTCCCTGCCTACATATTGGGCAGACGGGCTCCTCGTCGCGACAAGTTCCGGTTCCACTGCCTATTCGCTCAGCGCCGGAGGCCCCATCTGCTATCCCGAATCGAAGGTGCTCCTGATAACCCCGATCGCCCCGCACAACCTGAACGTGCGGCCTCTGGTGGTGCCCGAAAGTACTCGGATCGGCATCAGGCTCCGCTCGCGGGACGACAAGGCCCTCCTGACCATGGACAACAGGACGTTGACCGTCCCCTCCGGAATCTCCCTTTCCATTTCGGTGGCACAGTTTTCGCTCAGAAGAATCCGCCTGACCGAGTCTAATTTCGAGAAGGCACTCACCTCGAAACTTTTCTGGGGGGAGGATATTAGGAACCTTTAAGCAGCGGGATCCCATATGGAGGAAAACAGAATCATCCCTGCCCACGTCTCCATCATAATGGATGGGAACGGGAGGTGGGCCAAACAGCGGGGCCTGGAACGGGTAAGCGGCCACAAGGAAGGCCGCGAGAGCGTCCGGGCCTGTGTTTCGTGTGCGGCCAAGGCCGGAATCAAGTACCTGTCCCTCTTCGCGTTTTCGGAAGAGAACTGGAAGAGGCCGTTGAAGGAGGTCACGGCGCTGATGAACCTTCTGGTGGAGTCCATTACCGCTGAACTCGGCACATTTATCGAGAACAACATCCGCGTCCGGGTCATCGGAAACATCGCGAGGCTTTCCCCGGTAGTCAGGAGTGCCATATCCAAAGCCGAAGAGAATACAGCTGCGTGCACCGGTATGACGCTGGTCATCTTCCTCAGCTACAGCGGCAAATGGGATATCTTCCAGGCCGCCAGGAAAATGGCTGCAGACATGGCCGCCGATCCCGGCAGGGAATTCACCATGGAGGATTTCGACAATTACCTGGCCACTGCCGGAATCCCCGACCCGGACCTGATCATCCGGACTTCCGGTGAGCAGCGTATCAGTAATTACCTCCTCTGGCAGGCTGCCTATTCGGAGTTCTACATTACTGACATCCTGTGGCCGGATTTCAGGGAGAAGGAACTCATGGATGCGATAGATGAGTACTCGAGGCGGGACCGGCGTTATGGTAAAGTGAAATAATTAGTGTATCTTTGCAAGATACTTTTTGTGAATAGAGCCTTGATGAGAGCTATAAAGACAATCCTGCTTGCTTTGGCCTTGATCCTCCCTGGCGCACTCCATGCCCAGGAGAAGGCCGGAGTGGAGATTGACTATAACAATCCCCGCAAGTATATCGTAAGCGGGGTTTCCGTGGAAGGGAACAACTATTTCAGTTCCTCCCAGATCCTCCAGCTGGCTGGCCTGGCCAAGGGAATGGAAGTCACCGTGCCGGGAGACGACATGGCCTCCATTATCGACAGGCTCTGGTCCCAGAGGTATTTTGAGGATGTTTCCCTCAGGATAGACCACCTGAGCGAGAATGCCGATTCGGCCTGGTTCGTGGTCGGGATCAAAGAGAGGCCGAGGGTGTCCACATGGACTTACACCGGAGTCAAGAGCGGAGAACGCAAGGACCTTCAGGAAAGGCTCAATCTCAGGAGGGGAGGAGAGTATTCAGAGTACGTAGCCAAGACTACCAGCGACATTATCAAGCGTTTCTATGCAGAGAAGGGCTACCTGAACTGTACTGTCAAGCCTGAAGTCAGGAAAGATACTGTGATCAAGAACGCCATCAGGGTCAATTTCTCGGTTGACAGGGGCGCCAAGGTCAGGATCAAGGAAATCAACTTCATCGGTGACAAGACCCTTTCCGACTACAAGCTCGAGAAGGCGATGAAGAAGACCAACTCCGCGAAGATTTACAATTTCTTCCAGACGAAGAAA
>CACXFP010000252.1 GCA_902766985.1 uncultured Bacteroidia bacterium
CCATCTACAAGTTTTCGAGTAGACAAATTGTTCAATGATGCTATTGTATTACGTTCTCTGATTTGCAAAATTACAAAAAAAAGGAGAGAGAGGAAGGATTAAAACTATTTTAGTATTTGCCAGCAATCAGAATTGAACAACCCTTGGTCGTTGGATAAGGTATGAGTTCAGAAGGAAAGAGAACAATCTCTCTTGGAAGAGGTGAAATCCCTATAACCCTAGTTACTCCTTCCTGCGCCGAAAGGTGCTACCCTGCGAGCAACTTTTTATGGGCCATTCTTGACGTTTTTGGAACATTTTTTGGCCACTTTTAACGAAAAATCCCTCACGGAGTGCTCTGCAAGGCATTTCAGCGGAGAGGACGAGAATCTTCGCCGGCGCTCAGGATTACAACGGGCGGAGCATCGTCAACTGGAGTGTCATTTGCCGGGACGCCGTGTGCCGACAGGTCATCTGCCGACTTCTTTCCTGACGTAGCGGTCGCCGGTGACGTCCTTGACGGCTTCGATGAAGGCGGGAGCGTAGGCGGGAGAAGAGTGGCGTCCGGGGACGAGTTCCCCGTCCTTGCTGGGGAGCATGATCTGATCGTTGTGCTTGACAATCAGGAGCCGGGCCAGTTTGTCCCAGCGCTTCATCATCTTGTCCGTGTAGGCTATGGTCTTGGCAGTGAGGTAGTCGGACATTTCACCGGCCGTCATCTTGGCGATATGCTCCTCGACTTCGGCCTGGTCCTTCTCATAGAAGTCCTCCAGCTCGTTCTGGGCTTCCCTGAGGTCTCCGATCATCACGCTGTATCTAGGATAAACCATGTTGGCCACGAAGTTGCACATCCAGAAAGCGCTCTCGGTTGAGAATTCCCGGACATTGTTGTTTTCGCGGCGGAAAGGCTCGGGGATGCGGCTGATCCCGCAGTAGACAGGGACATAGGCCACCATGGAGGCGTCGTCGAGATTGAAATAGCAGATTCCGCCGACTGCGTCGGGCAGCCAGGAACGCATCCTGCACACCATGGTCATCCCGCTCTGCTGGCATCCTATAGGTCTCTCGCGGAACATCTTCGTGCCGTCTGCGGCTTCATAGTTCACGGGCTGATTGCGGTAGGGGGATGCCCAGGGGCCGGCGCTTGCGTCAGCCGTCATGTCGAGGGCGGTACCCTCGTAATGGTCCCTCATGTCGTTCTGGATGTCGCGGTAGCTCACGGGAGCCTTGGGCTTGATCCAGAGGGGGAGGGCGTCATGTCCGGAGAGGTCTCCGTTCAGGAAGGGGAGATATGAATCCATGACGTCGGTGTCGTAGTGGTGGCGGAAGAAACTCCACACGCGGGCCTCGCAGTAGCGGATGGCGCCCCAGTCAAGGGGGCCGTATGCCTCGCGGAAACTGAAATCCTTGTCCGGACCATCATAGTAGCCTTTCTCGCGGGCAAACGATATGACGTCGGCCGAGTACATGCATTCTCCTTCGACTACGCAGAAGCCCAGTTTCTTGTCGGCCTTCTTTGCCTGGGGGAACTGGCGGATGCGGCTTGCATTGGCGTATGCGGTGATGCAGTCGTCAGGAAGCCTCATGGCAACCCAGACCGCGCCCTTGTTCCCGGGCCCCTTGCCGATCATCTCCATGAACCAGGCCTCGTTCTTGTCGCAGACCGCGAAAGATTCTCCGGTGGAGTTGTAGCCGTATTCCTGGACCAGGTCGTGCATGACCTTTATGGCCTCCCTTGCCGTAGCCGCCCTCTGGAGGGTAAGGTTCATGAGGGTGAAATAGTCGAGCCACCCTTCCCTGTTCTGGAGTTCCTTGCGGCCGTCCCAGGTAGTTTCGACTATGCTTACCTGTTTCTCGTTCACGAGACCTGCCACTCCGTAGGTGTATTCCACCTGAGGGATATAGTGGATCTCGGTGTTGGGGCCCCAGCCGCCGCGGAGGGCGATCATCTCTCCGGGTTCGTGCCTGCCCGGCCTGTGGAAGCCGAGTGAACCGGAAAAGCCGAAGCCGTCGCAGTTGTATGTGCATATCACACTGCCGTCCACGGAGGCCTTCTTGCCTACGATCAGGTTGGTACAGGCGTCCGAAGGAGCCGTGACAAAGAGGGAAAGCGCGATGGCAATCACCGCGGAGAGAGTCCGTTTCATATACTTCTGTTTCAGTTGTTTTTCAGATAATCGTCTATGGCCTTGGCAGCCTTGCGGCCTGCGCCCATGGCGAGGATGACGGTGGCGGCTCCCGTGACGGCGTCGCCTCCGGCGAAAATACCAGGACGGGTGGTGGCACCTTCTTCCGTGGCCACAAGTCCGCCCCTGCGTGTGGTTTCAAGCCCGGGCGTCGTCTTGGCGATGAGGGGATTGGGAGATGTGCCGAGGGCCATGATCACGGTGTCGCACTCGACATCGAATTCGCTTCCCTCGACGGGAACGGGGCTCCGGCGTCCGCTGGCATCCGGCTCTCCGAGTTCCATACGGATGCATTTCATTGCCTTGACCCAGCCGTTCTCGTCTCCTTCGATCTCCACCGGATTGGTCAGCATCCTGAACTCGATGCCTTCCTCCTTGGCGTGATGCACCTCTTCCTTCCTTGCCGGCAGCTCGTTTTCCGTGCGGCGATAGACTATCGTCACCTCGCTTCCAAGCCTGAGGGCGGTCCTGGCAGCATCCATGGCCACGTTGCCTCCTCCCACCACGCAGACTTTCCTTCCGACATGGATAGGGGTGGCATAGTCGGGCCTGAAGGCCTGCATGAGGTTGTTGCGGGTGAGGAATTCATTGGCGGAGAACACTCCGTTGAGGTTCTCGCCAGGGATTCCCATGAAGCGGGGGAGTCCGGCTCCCGTTCCCACGAACACGGCCTTGAATCCTTCGTTGTCCATGAGGGATTCAATGGTGACGGTCCGTCCGATGATGACGTCGGTCTCAATCTTCACGCCGAGGGAGGTTACCTCGTCGATTTCCTTCTGGAGGACCTTCTCCTTCGGCAGGCGGAACTCCGGGATGCCGTAGGCGAGAACGCCTCCTGCCTTGTGCAGGGCCTCGAAAATGGTCACGTCATAGCCCCATTTGGCAAGGTCGGCGGCGCAGGCCAGGCCGGCCGGCCCGGAACCTATCACGGCGACTTTCGTCCTGGGGGCATCTGCCTCAGGGCTGGTGCTAACAGCCTCTGATACAGTCGTCTTATTGTCAGCCACGAACCTTTCGAGCTTTCCGATAGCCACCGGTTCGCCCTTCACTCCGAGGATGCACTGGCCCTCGCACTGGGTTTCCTGAGGGCACACACGTCCGCAGACCGCAGGCAGGGAAGAGTCTCTGGCGATGACTCCGGCAGCCCCATCGATATCTCCTTCGACGACATGGGCGATGAATTCAGGAATCTGGATGCTCACCGGGCAGCCTGTCACGCAGCGAGGATTCTTGCAATGGAGGCAGCGGCTCGCCTCGAGCATCGCCTCCTCCTTGTTGTAGCCGTATGATACTTCTTCGAAATTGTGCGCACGCACTTTCGGGTCCTGTTCCCTGACAGGCACTCTTGGAATCCTATTTGCCATAATTCTCCATTGCTGCCGCCTCCTCCGGCTTATACTGGCGCGAACGCCTCATTGCTTCATCCCAGTCGATAAGGGCTCCGTCGAATTCGGGACCGTCGACGCATGCGAATTTGGTCTTTCCTCCCACGGACACCCTGCAGGCCCCGCACATTCCGGTGCCGTCTACCATCAAGGTGTTCATGCTCACCTGGATGGGGATACCGAGCTTCTGGCAGGTGAGGGTGGAGAATTTCATCATGATCATCGGGCCGATGGCCACGGCGTGGGTATATTTCTTTCCCGAGGCCACGAGCTCTTCCAGCTGGGCCGTACCTACTCCCTTGAATCCCCGGGATCCGTCGTCGGTGCAGAGGTAGAGGTTGTCGCAGGCGGAGGCAAGCTCCTCAGTGTAAATGAGAAGGCTCTCCATCCTGGCCCCTACGATCACATCCACCGGCACTCCGTGGTCATGGAGCCATTTGGCCTGGGGATAGACGGGAGCGGTGCCGAGTCCGCCGCCTATGAACACATAGCTGCGTCCCTTGAGTTCTTCAGGGGAGGCATGGACGAAGTCGGAAGGGTTCCCGAGAGGGCCTACGACGTCGGCAAAGGAATCTCCCTCACCGAAATCTTCCACCATGTGGTGGCTGGATGCGCCGATAAGCTGGATGACGACGGTCACCGTGCCTTTTGCCGGGTCTGAGTCGCTGATGGTGAGAGGTATCCTCTCACCTTTCTCGTCCGGACGGACGATGAGGAACTGCCCGGGGAGGGCAGATGCGGCGATGCGCGGAGCCTCTACCACCAGCTTCCCGATGGTAGGGTTCAGCATCCTCTTTTCCAGAATCTTGAACATTGTTATTCGCTTTATATACTGTGTATTATACTCTTGCTGTCTTTGCTGCGACCGCGGCGGCTGCCTGAGCGAAGTCACTTCCCGAAGAGGCGTAGATTATCGCCCTTGAGGAATTTATGATCAGTCCTCCGCGGGAGTTGGCCCCGTTTGCGATCACCTCCTCGGCGTTGCCTCCCTGGGCTCCGACTCCGGGCACCAGGAAGAAGTTGTCGGGGCACCAGGTCCTTATTTCCTTCAGGGAGGAAGATTTGGTCGCTCCCACCACGAACATCATGTTTTCCGGGGTGGAGACCTCCATCATCTTCTTCATGACCTTTTCCGGCTGCTCGAAATCGGCTGAACCGGGATTTGACGAGAGAGCCACGACGATGGCGTAGCGGCCGGGATACTCGAGGAAGGGGAGGGCTGTCTCGACCCCCATGTAGGGAGACAAGGTCACCGCGTCGAAATCATAGGTCTCGAAAAAGGTCCTGGCATAAAGCCTGGCAGTATTCCCGATGTCGCCCCTCTTCGCGTCTGCAATGAGGAATTTTCCGGGGTGGGAAGTCCTGATATGGTCCACAGTTTCTTCAAGAACCCTCAATCCCTCAGGTCCCAGGGCCTCGTAAAAAGCCAGGTTCGGCTTGTAGGCTATGCAATAGGAGGCGGTGGCGTCGATTATTTCCTTGTTGAACCTCAGCACAGCATCGGCGGGGGAGCCCCCCTTTATGCAGTCGGGGAGTTTCGCCCATTCGGTGTCAAGGCCGACGCAGAGCATGCTCCGGTGCCTGAGAATACTGGAATGTAGTTCTTCTGTGGTCATTTTAAGTTCTCAAGTCTGCTTTGTGCGTACTTCAAGGTAACGTTGAAGGTCTTTTTGCCGGAAGAGGGGGCGTCGTACATCGCATCGTCGAATATCTGCTCGCAGATGGACCTCAGGCCGCGTGCCCCGAGTTTGTTCTTGATGGACGTGTCGACGATGAGTTCCTTGACTTTATCATCGACTTTGAGGGTGATCCCGTCAAGCTCGAAAAGCTTTGCGTACTGTTTCAGGACGGCGTTCTTCGGTTCTGTAAGGATCCTGAGAAGGGCGTCCCTGTCAAGGGCGTCGAGACAGGTGATCACGGGGAGCCTTCCTATGATTTCCGGGATAAGGCCGTAGGCCCTCATGTCCTGCGCGTCAACGTACTGGAGGAGGTTGTTCTTGTCCACCCTCTGCTTTTCAGAGGCTCCGAAACCGATGACCTGGGTGTTGAGCCTCTGGGCGATCTTGCGCTCGATCCCTTCGAAGGCGCCTCCGCAGATGAACAGGATATTCTCGGTATTTACGTGGATGAAATCCTGCTCCGGGTGCTTGCGCCCGCCCTTCGGCGGAACATTTACCACGTTGCCTTCAAGGAGTTTGAGCATTGCCTGCTGGACACCTTCCCCGGAGACGTCGCGGGTGATGGAAGGGTTGTCGCTCTTGCGGGCGATCTTGTCTATCTCATCGATGAAGACGATGCCCCTTTCAGCTTTCGCGAGGTCGTAGTCGGCCTCCTGCAGGAGCCTGGTGAGGATGCTCTCGACGTCTTCACCCACATATCCGGCTTCCGTCAGCACGGTGGCGTCCACAATGGTGAAAGGAACGTCCAGCATCTTTGCTATGGTCTTGGCCAGCAGGGTTTTGCCTGTACCGGTAGGGCCAACGAGGAGGATGTTTGATTTCTCAAGTTCAACTCCGTCGTCAGGCCTGTCCACCAGGTTGTGGTTGATCCTTTTGTAGTGGTTGTACACGGCAACCGCGAGGACTTTCTTCGCCCTGTCCTGTCCGATTACGTACTGGTCGAGGAACTCTTTGATTTCCTTGGGTTTAAGCAAGCTGTCTATCCTCCCTGGATCCGTGGGGGCCTGATGCTCCAGGCCGGAGAGGTAGTCGTCTGCCAGCTTTACGCAGTCGCTGCAGATGCAGCCGTCAAGCCCCTGCAGCAGCATGGTGACTTCGTCCTCGCTGCGGCCGCAGAACATGCAGTGTCTTTTATCCTTCCCTGTCTTAGCCATTCCTGCGCGACTGTTTCACGAGAATCTCGTCCACCATGCCGTAATCTTTCGCCTCTTGAGCGGTCATCCAGAAATCCCTGTCCGCGTCTGCGAACACCCTCTGGTAAGGCTGGCCGGAATGTTCGGAGATAATCTCATAGAGCTCCTTGCGGGTCTTCTCAATCTCCTTGGCGGCGATCATGATATCGGAAGCCTGGCCCTGGGCGCCTCCGAGCGGCTGGTGTATGAGCACCCTTGAGTGGGGCAGGCAGGAACGCTTGCCCTTCGCTCCGGCGCACAGGAGGACGGAGCCCATGGATGCGGCCATTCCGGTGCAGATGGTGGCCACGTCGGGTTCAACCAGCTGCATGGTGTCATAGATGCCGAGTCCTGATGTCACCTGTCCTCCGGGGGTGTTGAGGTAGAGGGAGATGTCGGCGTTGCTGTCGGTGGAGGCCAGGAAAAGCAGCTGGGCCTGGATGATGTTGGCTACGTCGTCGTCGATGGGGACGCCCAGGAAGATGATCCTGTCCATCATGAGGCGGGAGAACACGTCCATGCTGGCGACGTTGAGTTTCCTTTCCTCGATGATGGTGGGGTTGATGTAGCTGTCGGTGGCGCTGCGGTACCTGTCGAGGGTGAGGGAACTGATGCCGCGTCCGAGGCGTGCAAATTTTTCAAATTCGTTATTGCTCATATCGTAAATGTCTGATTCCTAAAGATAATCTTCAAAATATGCAGTCACCTTGTCCATGAGGTGTATGCGGTCCCGTCCCATGACGTTGTGTTCGGCGGTGGGGTAGGGGAAGTAATCCAGCTGGACGTTGTTCTTGATGCATTCGCGGGTGAAGGACAGGCTGTGCTCCCAGACGACGGTGTTGTCCACGGCGCCCTGGCAGATAAGGAGTTTTCCCTTGAGGTCCTTTGCCTTGTTGATAAGCGACGTCTTCTCGAAGCCTTCGGCATTGGTCTCCATTGTGTCCATGTACCTTTCACCATACATTATCTCATACCACTTCCAGTCTATGACCGGCCCGCCGGCGACTCCGACCTTGAAGGTCTCCGGATAGTTGGTCATGAGGGAGATGGTCATGAAACCTCCGTAGCTCCATCCGTGGACTCCGATCCTGGACGCATCCACCCAGGGAAGGGATTTCAGCATCTCTATCCCGACCATCTGGTCGGCCATCTCGTTCTTCCCGCACTGGCGGTGGATGGATTTCTCATATTCCGCTCCGCGGTTCTGGGTGCCCCTGTTGTCCTGGACATAGACCACATAGCCCCTCTGCGCCATGTACATCTCCCACATCCTGACCTGGCCGAGCCAGCTGTCGTTCACCATCTGGGAGTGGGGGCCGCCATAGACATAGAGAATGACGGGGTACTTCTTCGACGGGTCGAAGTTCAGCGGCTTGAAGAGCCTGTACCAGTTGTCGTACTTGCCGTCGGCGCTCTTCACGGTGCCGAAATCCACCTCGCATTGGGCGAAATCCGCCAGGGGATCAGGGGCCGTGAGGAGGTTGCGCACCTTCTGTCCGTCGGAGGTCATGAGATTGGCCACCCTGGGCACGTTGAGACTCGACCAGCTGTCCACGTAGAATTTGCAGTCGGGATTCATCGAAATGTCATGCCAGCCTTCCTCCTTCGTGAGGCGGACAGGCTTGCCGATACGGGCCTGTTCCACTCCGCTCTGGTTCTTTTTCCAGGAGAGGCTGACCTTGAAAAGATGATTCTCGACAGGGGAGACCTCGGCGGAGGTGTACCATACAGTCGAACCGTCGTTTGCGACATAGTCGACGTCGGCGTCCACTGCTGTGAGCCTGCGGACGTTCCCGAGTGTGTCGCAGAGATAGAGGTTGCGGAACCCGTCCCTGTTGTCGGTCCGGTAGATGAATTCATATTTTCCCTTGAGGAAACGGATGGGGTCGAGGGGCTCGGTGTACCTGGGATTGTCCTCGGTCAGGATCGTCCTGACGAAAGCTCCGTCGTCGGCCCTGTACTGGTTCAGGCGGCAGTGCTTCTGGGTTCGGTCGAGGACCTGGATGAAGACGTACCTGTCGTCGGGGGACCAGGAAATGTTGGTAAGGTACCGGTCGTCGCCGAAGTCCGTGACGTCGGCCCAGACGGTCCTGCCGGTGCCAGGGTCGTATATCCCTAGGGTAACGGCCTCCGAGCTCATCCCGTTCATGGGATACTTGATGCTCTTCAGCGTTCCGGTCCGGGTCGTTATGTCGAGGAGGGGGAAGTCGGTGACCTTGGACTCGTCCTTGCGGTAGAAGGCCAGCCTGGAGCCGGACGGGGACCAGAAGATTCCTCCGTTGATGCCGAACTCGTTGCGGCTGACGCTCTGGCCATAGGTTATCTGGTCA
>CACXFP010000253.1 GCA_902766985.1 uncultured Bacteroidia bacterium
AAGCTTGTCGAAGAAAGCTACCGTAGCATCATAGGTCGCCCTGTCGATGGATCCTCCCCAGGCGGGCTTGACCATTTCGAGGTACCAGCTGCAGTATGAGTCCCAGAAGAGCCTGTAAATAGCCATCAGGGCATCGGAGATACGGAACTTGGAATAGTGGTCTTCCACTTCGGCGATGGTGCGGGAAAGCAGGTTGTCGAACCATTTCACGGCCGCCTTGCATTCTTCGCCCTGTACGGCCTTGTCATCAACTTTCCAACCAGAGACAAGCCTCCACGAATTCCAGATCTTTCCGCAGAAATTCCTTCCCTGCTCCACCATGCTTTCATCGTAGAAGATATCGTTTCCCGCCGACGAACACAGGAGCATCCCTATGCGGACCGCGTCTGCCCCATATTTGGCGATGAGGTCCAGGGGGTCGGGAGAATTGCCGAGCTGCTTGGACATCTTCCGGCCCAGCTTGTCGCGGACTATTCCGGTGAGATAGACATTATGGAAAGGCACATCCCCCATGAATTCATTGCCGGCCATGATCATCCTGGCGACCCAGAAGAAAAGTATGTCAGGACCGGTGACAAGATCGTTCGTCGGATAGTAATAGGCGAGGTCGCGGTTGGGCTCATGGTCGGGATGGCCGGGCTTCTCCGGATCGAATACCGAAATCGGCCATAGCCAGGAAGAGAACCAGGTGTCAAGGACGTCAGGATCCTGCCGCAGATCTTCTGCATTGACGGCGGGATCGATCTCCCGTGCAGCCTGAAGGGCCTTTTCAGCATTGCTCTCCACTACGAACCTGCCGTCGGGAAGGTACCACGCGGGAATCTGCTGCCCCCACCAGAGCTGGCGGCTGATGCACCAGTCATGGACATTTTCCATCCAATGGCGGTATGTGTTCCTGTATTTGTCCGGAATCAGTTTTACCTTTCCGCTTTCTACGGATTCAAGGGCCTCCCTGGCCAGTTCTCCCATCTTGAGGAACCACTGGGTGGACAGTCTGGGCTCAATGGCGGCGTTCGTCCTTTCCGAATAGCCTACCGGCGAAGAGTAATCCTCAATATGGTCAAGGTTCCCGGCTTCCTCGAGCAGGCCGACTACGTCCTTCTGGGCCTGGAACCTGTCTTCCCCGACAAGGACCACGGCATCTTCAGTAAGCCTTCCGCGGTCATCTATAATGTTGATGACCGGGAGGTTATGCCTAAGACCAATCTCGTAGTCATGGGGGTCATGCGCAGGGGTCACCTTAAGGCAGCCCGTACCGAAATCGATGCTTACGTAATCGTCTTCAATTACGGGTATTTCCCTGCCGACAAGGGGGACTAGCACTTTCTTTCCGCGAAGCCATGCGTAGCGCTCGTCATTCGGATTGACGCTGACGGCTGCATCGGCCATGATGGTTTCAGGACGGGTGGTAGCCACGACAAGATATTTGTCGGTGGGATGCCCCTGTCCGTCGGAAACGAAGTAGCGCACATAGTACAGATGCCTTTTGGTATCCTTGTAGACGACCTCCTCGTCGCTTACGGCCGTATGGCCTTCAGGATCCCAGTTCACCATCCTCACTCCCCTGTATATCAAGCCCTTCTTGTAGAAATGGACAAAGGTGTTTATCACGGCTTCGGAAAGGTCGGGATCCATGGTGAACCTGGTACGGTCCCAGTCGCAGGAAGCGCCGAGCTTGCGGAGCTGAAGGAGGATCTTGTTTCCGTGTTCTTCCTTCCATGCCCAGGCATGCCTGAGGAATTCCTCGCGGGTAATGTCCTCTTTGGATATTCCCATCCCCTTGAGTTTGGCGACCACCTTGTTTTCCGTAGCTATCGACGCATGGTCTGTACCGGGCACCCAGCAGGCGTTTTTCCCGTCCATGCGGGCCTTGCGGATGAGCACGTCATTCAGGGTGTTGTTGAGCACATGGCCCATATGGAGTATACCGGTAACGTTCGGAGGCGGAATCACTATCGTATAAGGTTCCCTGCCGTCGGGCTCGGAATGGAAAAACCTGTTTTCCAGCCACCAGTCATACCATTTGTCCTCTACTTTCGAGGGATCGTACTTTGCACTGATTTCCATATTCTTCTCGATCCGGGCGGATTGTTCCGCCGCATTTTGCAAATATAGCGGTTTTTTGCTAAATTTGTCTAAATCTAGACACTCAGAATATGGAAGAGAATAACAAAAACCAGCTCAACCTGGATATCCGCCCGGAAGTCGCCAAGGGCAATTATTCAAACCTTGCAATCATAACCCATTCACATTCCGAATTCATCATCGATTTCGCCGAGATCCTGCCCGGGCTGCCCAAGCCTGAAATATGCAGCCGTGTCATAATGACGCCGGAACACGCGAAGAGGCTTCTCAACGCCCTGATGGACAATATAACCAAGTATGAGTCCCAGTTCGGTTTCATAGACATGGGCGGACAGGCTCCGAAAGGCACCTTCAACCTCGGGAACCTCCCTGATTTCAATCCCGATGCTCCAAAGTCATAACCCATGGCATCAGAACTTTCACAGATTAAAGCTTTTACCTTCGACATCGATGGCGTCATGACCGACGGTGGGATCCTGTGTGACCTGCAGGGCAACCTCTACCGCACCTTTGACGCGAAGGACGGCTTCGCCGTAAGAATGGCTGTGATGAACGGTTACCCGGTCGGGGTGATTACCGGAGGCCGCTCAGGCAGCATCAGGGAAAGGTTCCGCAGTTGCGGAGTACCGGCGGAAGACGTCTATCTGGGATCTTCGGACAAAATCACCGATTTCGACGACTTTTGTTCCAGGCATGGCCTCAGGCGCGAGGAAGTGGCCTTCTTCGGCGACGACATCCCTGATGTGGAGGTGATCCTGGCCGCCGGCATAGGCATTGCCCCTGCTGATGCAGTCCCCCAGGCAAAGGCGGCCGCGGACTACGTTTCCCCATGCCCCGGCGGCAAGGGTTGTATCAGGGAATTCTTTGAGAAAGCGATGAAAGCCGCCGGAAGGTGGAATTACGAAACTGCGGAATACAAGAAAATCTTCTAGGCTATGACCGGTCTCTGCGGGAAAAGGAT
>CACXFP010000254.1 GCA_902766985.1 uncultured Bacteroidia bacterium
AACGGAGGCACTCCTCTGATGAACTATGGTCTGACCCTGAGCGGCCAGTGGAAGGGACTCGATTTCAACATCCTCTTCCAGGGAGCCGCCCTGTTCAACACCTACCACACCCTTTCCTATACGATTCCTTTCTGGGAGAACGGAAACATCCCTTCCTACTACATGGACAGCTGGCATCATGCCGATGAGTACGATCCGACCAGCGCATGGGTACCCGGAGAATTCCCGGCCATCAGGGAAGGCGCCAACAAGGGTTACAACGAATCATTCGAATCAACTCAGAACTATCTCGACTGCAGCTATCTCCGACTCAAGAACATAGAGATCGGATACACCATCAACCAGCCGTTCATCCGCAAGGCCGGACTGCAGTCCGTGAGAGTGTTCGTCAGCGGACACAACCTGCTGACCTTCTGCAACAAATACGTAAAGGCATACGATCCTGAGACCATCGCCGGATCGGCCAACACCGGATGGGTCTATCCTCTGATGCGCACCTTCAACGTCGGTGTCAATGTCAACTTCTAATCCTTAAAGACAATGAAACGTATCTATTCTATATTGTTAACGTGCCTCATCCCTCTCGGATTGACCGTGGGATGCTCCGATTTCCTGGATGTGAAGCCCACAGACTCAATCACGTCAGAGGCCCTGTTCTCGTCGGAGAGCGGAATCCAGGCTTATCTGGCAACCCTCTACAATGAAATGCCCATCGAGGACTTTGCATTCATGCCCTCTGCATCAAACGGGAATTATCCGGAAAAAGGGTTCAACTTCAACATCGGCGATTCCAACAACAATGGTAATTTCGAGTGGACGAACACCGACGATGCCATCGGCTCCCAGGGAGACAATATCATCGGCACCGGAAGCTACAGGTATTGGGACGATGCCTACAAGCTCAACAACCACATCAATGCATTCATCGGATACATTGACGGCCTGACATCGGTTTCCAGCGAATCCAAGAAAGCCCTCCGCGGCCAGGCATGGTTCGCAAGGGCATACACATATTTCGCCCTTGCCCGCCGCTACGGCGGAGTCCCCATCATCACCAAGGTCGGAGACCTCAACGATTCCACCACCATATTCATCCCCAGAAGCAAGGAAGTCGCAACCTGGGACTGGGTCCTCGAATGCTGCGACTCTGCAATCGCCTATCTCGGCACTAACGGCGGAAACCGCCAGGCTACGAAGTGGTCCGCACTGGCACTCAAGTCCAGGGCCGCACTCCATGCCGCTTCAGTGTCGAAGTACTGGGACGACGACCCTCTCTCAGGAAAAGCCGTAGATGAGGGACTCGTGGGCGGATTCACCGATGAGACCACCAGAAGGTACTATCAGGCCTGCGTAGATGCAAGCGAAGAAATCATCAAATCCGGAGCCTTCAAGCTCGCAGGATATAACGGAACCCCTGCCGACAGGGAGAAAGTGGCCGAAACATACCGCAAGATGTTCGAAGATCCTTCGAGCGCCAACGAGGAAATCATATTCCTCAAAGGATTCGACAAGGAAGGAGTAGGATACGGATCCAACCAGGACAACTGGGGCAATCCCCGCCAGACCAGCGGCGCCTGGCCTCATCCGGGCCGCTTCAACCCCACCCTGGACTTCGTCGACAACTTCGAATCCTACGATAACGAAGGCGTCAGCGCTCCCATCGTCACCACGACTGACGGCAGCCTCGACTACAACGGATACCAGAGCTCCAAGACCTACCTTGAGTTCGACCATCCTTATGATATCTTCGCGAACAAGGACCAGCGCCTGTGGGGTACGGTCATCCTCCCCGGAACGCAGTGGAAGGACGTGACCATCGTCATCCAGGCCGGTATCATCAAGACCAACGGCGAAGCCGTGATAGAGCCTTCTGACAGGACCATCCACGAGACGGTAGGCGGAAAGGACTACTACGTCTACGGAGCCGAAGGCATGGGCTCTTACTCAGGATTCGATACGGAAGGCGGTAACTACACCCGCACCGGATTCGGTTTCAAGAAATTCCTCAACACCTCCTACGTCCCGAAGCTCGGATGGAACTATTCCACCACCGACTGGATTGAAATGAGGTATGCGGAAGTCCTCCTCAACTATGCCGAAGCAGTCGCTGAAAGCGGACTTGGAGACCCGACCCTCGCCAAGACCTGCCTGAATGAGACCCGTCACCGCGCCGGCTTCGTGAAGGAAATTCCCCTCACCCTCGAAAACGTCCTTCGCGAGCGCCGCGCAGAGCTGAGTTTCGAGCAGACAAGGGCATGGGACCTCATCCGCAGGCGCGAGTTCGACGACAAGTTCAACAACACCAGGAGGACAGCCCTCGCTCCCGTACTCGACCTGAGGACGATGAAGTATATCTTCGTCCGCAAATATGCCCGCAACTGCAACGGCAAGACCTTCCCCGACCAGGCATACTATCACAGCATTCCCGGAACCGGATCCAACGGCCTTGTCCAGAATCCCCAGTATTAATATTCTAAATAGACTTCAAAATGAAAACATATTTGAAATATATAGGATTCGCACTGGTTGCAATCTCCCTTGCATCCTGCAAGCTGGACAACTACACGCAGCCTAATGCTTCCCTGTATGGTTCCGTCATCGACGACGAGACCGGAGAGCTCATTCTCCAGGATCTGAACCAGAGCCAGGGCTCCTCTATCGAAATAGTCGAGGATTACTGGGTGAACGGAGAACAGAAAACCCAGGCCCGCACACTCAACTTCAAAACGGACGGTACCTACTGCGAGAAGAACATGTTCAACGGAACATACACCCTCAAGGCAACGCGTACCAACTTCTATCCTGTGGAAGACGTCATCGAAGTCCATGGCGACACCGAGTACATCCTGCATACCACTCCGTATGCGCGGCTTCTCGATCCCCAGATCGAATTCGTGGACACCAAGGGAATGGTCGTCGCGACCTGCCGCGTAAAGTCCGACGAAAAAATCAAGAACGTCCGTCTCTTCTGCAGCGAGAACCCCAACGTTTCCCTGGGAATCAACGAGGCCGGAGACAACGCCTGCCAGGTTGGTGTGAACGGCTATCTCGGTGAGGACCAGGTCATCACCCTGAAGATGGACACCCAGTACATGACATCCGGAAAGGATTTCTACTTCAGGCTGGGAGCCCTGGTCGACGTCAATGAGGCCCGCTACAATTATTCCCCTGCCGTAAGGCTGCACATCGACAACTCCAACATCGAGCCCGTGGTTGAGGAGCCTCTCGGCATCTCCATCGACGACTGCGAATCCGCTGACGGATGGAGTTCCGGCGTAGGTTCCGTTTCCACTGACGGAGACTGCAGGGAAGGCATGTCCTCCATTGCCGTCACCGGTTCCTCCAAGGGAGTCGTTCTCTTCCAGAAGGTGTTCAGCGAGCCTATCGATACTAAGGTGACCGTCGCTTCCGGTATCCTCAAACTCTGGATTTATGTCTCCGACGCTTCAGTCTTCCCTGCCACCTCCGCAGGACAGTTGGAAATCACCAGCGGCGGCACATGCGACAGCCAGGAAATCAACTGGACGTTTGACAAACTCAACCTCAACACCGGCTGGAACGAGCTCAACCTCAAGCTCTCCGATGGCGCCAACAGCGGCATCGACCTCAGCGCGGTCAACTACATCAGGTTCTACCATGCAGCTCCCACAGGAGGCGATGTGACCGTCAAGCTGGATGACATCCGCATCTACGCGCCGGAGGTCTTCGACGAGTGCGACTCCGCCGATGGTTGGGGCTCAGGACTTGGCGCCGTCACCGTCGACGCGGTTGACAAACGCGATGGGGAAGGATCCATTGCCGTTACCGGCAACTCCGGCGGAGTCGTCTTCTTCCAGAAAGTGTTCGACGAGCCGTTCGCAGCTCCCTGCACACTGGAAAAAGGCCACTTCACCTGCTACATCTACGTTTCCGACGCTGATATTCTTGCCAAGAACACGGCCGGACAGTTTGAGATCACCAGCGGCGGCGCCTGCGACAGTGAGGAAATCAACTTTACATACGACCAGCTGAATCTTTCAACCGGTTGGAATGCAATCGACCTTCCTCTGTCCCAGGCCCACAAGAACGGTGATGTCAATCTCGACGCGCTCAACTATATTCGAATGTATCACACTGATACTAAGAAACAGGATATCACTATCAAACTCGACAGGATAGCGTTCTATGAAGGCGATTAATCACCTTGTTATCCCTATATTGCTGGCGGGCGGCATCCTTGCCGCCCCGCTGGCTATGTGGGGACAGAAGAAAGACACCAAGGCCAGGGTCCTTACCAAAAAGGACACCGTCCACATAGTCGGGCACGCCCATCAGGACATGAACTGGCTGTGGACCTACGGCGAGACGATGAAGATGTGCAACGACAATCTCCGCCAGACCGTAGAGTTCATGGAGGAATTCCCTGATTTCCACATGGTACAGAGCGAAGCCGCCGTCTACGATTTCGTGGA
This sequence comes from uncultured Bacteroidia bacterium, assembly GCA_902766985.1. Lineage (GTDB taxonomy): Bacteria > Bacteroidota > Bacteroidia > Bacteroidales > UBA932 > Cryptobacteroides. Next base: position 4,452 of record CACXFP010000254.1, read on the forward strand.
GCAGGTGGACACCGCCCTCTTTTCTAAAGTCAGGAAATACGTCCAGGAAGGCCGTCTGGAGCCGGTCGGAGGAATGTGGGTCGAAAGCGACCAGAACCTTCCTTCCGGAGAAGGCTTCACCCGTTCCCTCCTCCTTGGCCAGCGTTTCTTCCAGGAAAAATTCGGACGCATGTCCCGGGTGGGATGGCTCCCTGACGACTTCGGGCATACTTCGCAGCTGCCCCAGATACTCAGGCTTTCGGGCCAGAACTATTTCTATTTCATGCGCAGCGGCGCCTATCCCGGATCGTTCTGGTGGGAAGCTCCCGACTCTTCAAGGGTCCTCTGCTACACCGGAGGTTCCTACAACGGGAACGTGTCCGAGAAAGAACTGCTCGACCGCTTCGAGAAGTATGCACCCGACCGTCATAGGGTCCTGCACCCCGTGGGAGTCGGAGACCACGGAGGCGGACCGACCCGCGCCAACATTGACAATGTCCACAGGATCGACGCATTGAAAAAGAATGCTCCCGCAGTGAAATTCACTACTGCCGAAGATTTCTTCAAGAGCCTTTCGAAGGAGATGGACGGACGTCCGGTCCACAGGGGCGAAATGCAATATGTGTTCGAAGGCTGCTATTCCACAGTCGCCGAGAACAAGGAAGGCAACCGCAACTGCGAGAAGGCCCTTTATGAAGGAGAATTC
>CACXFP010000255.1 GCA_902766985.1 uncultured Bacteroidia bacterium
AATTCCGGCATCGTGATGCCTTATTTCGAGAACAACGAGGCTGCCGAATACACCGACTGCACGTCCCAGGACATCGAAACCCTCAAGGCTTCTGTCGGGAAGGACGGTTGCGACGTCCTGCTCGTGGTGTCTCCGCTCGACAGCGCGAAGAGCGTCAGCGTCCAGGTGTACAGCCGCAAGCCGGCCGGGGTGGACTTCTATTCCGGAATCGCCGACAAGGCCAACAGGGCGGTCGAGGCATACAGGATAAAATCCTATGAAATCGACGGGCTCGAGAATATAATGAAAGATGTCAAGGCCGATGTGAAAGTGAGCGAATTCACCATCGATGACAGCGGGAACGCGACGGTTTCCGAGTCCGGAATCTACATGATCCTTTCGATGATCCTTGGCATGATGATCTATATGTTCATCGCCATGTTCGGGGCCACCGTGATGTCCTCGGTCATCGAAGAGAAGAGTTCCCGCGTGGTCGAGGTCCTCGTTTCCTCGGTCAAGGCCACGGAACTCATGTTCGGCAAGATAATCGGCATCGCCCTCGTGGCCCTCACGCAGTTCTTCCTCTGGATAGTCCTGACGGTCGTGCTCGTGGCTGCCGCGGGCGCGGTCTTCGGATTCAGCGACATGGCTTCCTCCGCCCAGATGGCCGGGATGGCACAGACCGGAATGGGAGGCGTAGACGTCGCCGCTGCAGCCGCACAGGGCGGAGAGGCAGGCGTAATCCTGACCACCCTCGCCAACCTTCCCTGGATGAAGCTCATCATCTGCTTCTTGATTTACTTCGTACTGGGATATCTCCTGTACGCGTCCATGTATGCGGCGATCGGCTCCGCGGTGGAGAACGAGGCTGATACCCAGCAGCTCCAGCTTCCTGTCACCATACCCCTGATGATAGCATTCTTCATCGTCTTCTTCGCTTTCAAGAATCCCGACAGCGCGGTTGTCTGGTGGGGGTCCATGATACCGTTCACCTCTCCTATTGTGATGATTGCGAGGATCCCTTACGGGGTCCCGGTCTGGGAAATCGCCCTTTCCGTCGCCTTGCTGGTCGTTACCTTCATAGTGCTCGCATGGGCTTCCGCCAAGATCTACAAAGCTGGAATCCTGATGTTCGGGAAGAAGTCTTCCTGGGCTGATCTGCTCAAATGGTTGAAACAATAATTAAGATGAAGATAAGATTCCTTCTGGTCCCGTCCCTGCTGGCCCTTTGCCTTGCCGCCGGAGCGCAGGAGCATGTGTTTGAGTGGCGCAGGGTTCCCATGGACAATTCCCGCACCGGATGCTCTCCCGCCACTGCCGACAATGTGCCGCAGGCAATCGGTACGATGCAGGGGGACAGGTATTTCGCCCCCAGCGGCCGGAGTTTCAAGGGCGGAGCCACCGCCAGGGTCGCGGCGATCATCCTCGCAGCCCAGCCGCAGATGGCCCCCCTTAAAGAAGTCATAGCCCACAGTTCCGAGGAGATGAGCACGGACTATCCCGAGTCCGCTCTTTCCAACTGGTTCGTCGACGAGCTGATGCGTGCGGTAGCCGACAGTTCGGGAAAGAAGGTTGATATCGGCATCGCTAATTTCGGCGGGATCCGCACCTCGATGCCGAAAGGGGATGTGATAAAGGATGACATCATGTCCATGTTCCCCTTCAAGAACAACCTCTGCTATGTGGCCCTCAAAGGGTCGGACGTGAGGTATATCCTCGAAGACATGGCTGCCACGAGGTTCCAGGTGCTCGGTGGGGTGAAAGTCGTGGCGAAGGACGGCAAACTGGTCAGCGTTGAAGTGGGTGGCAAGCCCCTCAATGACAACAAGGTCTATGGAGTGGCCACCATCAGCTTCCTGCTGAACGGAGGCGATGGGATCAGCGTAGCCAGGAATGCCATGGAACTCCAGATCCTCGACGGATACATCATCGATACGATGCTCCCGTTCGTGCGGAGCTACGAGGCAGAAGGCAAACCTATTGAATACAAGACCGACGGGAGGGTGGTGATATTATGAAAAAGATTCTCAGGGTCATTCTTACCGCTGCGTTGGCGGTTGCCATTTTCGCCGGAATCAGTGCTGTTGCCGGCCGCCATGACAAGCCGCAGCTCACGATCATCCATGTTAATGACACCCACAGCCATGTGGAACCTGTCCGGGGAGGCAAATATGACGGTCTCGGCGGTGCCATAGAGCGTGCGGCCTTCATCGACAGCGTGAGGAACGCCGACGGGGAAAAGAACGTGCTCCTCCTGCACGCCGGGGATTTCTGCCAGGGCACTACCTATTACACCGAGCTCAAGGGAGACATAGAGGTCAAGCTAATCAATGCCATGGGATACGACTGCATAGCCCTCGGCAACCATGAGTTCGACAATGGAGTCGAAGACCTTGCCAGGAGGCTTTCCCAGGTCAACTGCCCGGTGGTCTGCGCCAATTACGATTTTTCCCCGTTCGAACTCGGAAAATACGTAAGGCCTTTTGCCATAGTAAAAAAGGCAGGGATGAAGATTGGCATCATAGGTCTCCTTACCGACATAACCAGGGTAGTGGAGCGTACGATTGCCGACCGTATCCCCAAGATGGATCCCGTTGCCGAGACCAACAAATGGGCGAAATTCCTCAGGGAGCAGGAGGAGTGTGACCTGGTGATTGCCCTGACCCACATCGGCTGGGTTACTTCCGATGGCCTTTCAGACCCCGAACTCGTGGCTTCCACCAAGGGTCTCGACCTCGTGGTCGGCGGCCATTCCCACACCTTCCTGGACAAGATGGAATACGGGGTCGACCTTGACGGTCGCAGCGTCCCCATCGTCACCGACGGCTGCTGGGGCATCAACACCGGTATCCTCAAGATGAAGAAATAGCTTCCTTCTCGGTTTAAAGGATAAAAGCGGAAGGTTAAAGATTCCGGCTCGCCTTTTTCAGCGATGTTGGAACTTTAACCTTCCGTTATTCGTTAAGAAATCCGGCTTCTCCGGAAAACTGTTACTGGTCTATCTTGAAAGAGTCCTTGAGGGCCGTGGTCTTGTTGAAGAC
>CACXFP010000256.1 GCA_902766985.1 uncultured Bacteroidia bacterium
GAAATCAGGCTCCTGGTCGAACTCTTTCTGGTTCTTGGGACGGATGAACATGTTGGTCACGAAATGGGCCTGCCATGCAACCTCCATGATGAAGCGGACCTTCATGCGGGTGTCCTTGTGGGTGCCGCAGAAACCGTCGACGACGAAGAGCCTTTTGCCGGAGAGCTGCTCCTGGGCAAGCTTTTTGACGACCTTCCATGTGGAAACGGACATCTTGTGGTTGTCGTTGGGGTATTCGTCGGTGGTCCACCAGACTTCGCCCTTTGCGCCTTCCTTCGTGGTCTTGTCATAGACGATGTACTTGTCTTTGGGGGAGCGTCCGGTATAGACGCCGGTCATAACATTGATGGCTCCGAGTTCGGTCACCTGGCCTTTGTCGTAGCCCTCGAGACCGGGCTTGGTCTCCTCATTGTAAAGAACCTCGTAGGAAGGATTGTAAAGGACTTCCGTCGCTTTCCTGATCCCGTACTTTCTAAGATCTATTGTCGGCATGATTTGCAAATATTTAATGAGTTTATAACTTATCTTTTTTCGCGCCGCAAATTTACTTAAATTTTCTTCGAACCCAAACCGGATATCCGTTTATTTAGTAAATTTGTCAACGACTCTTTCTGCAAAAAATCTGCCAGCATGTGTCAATTCGTTGATATAAAATGTTTTAGTCTATGAAACCGGCCGATGTTCTGAGAAAATGGTGGGGATACGATTCTTTCCGCCCGATGCAGGAAGAGATCATCTCGGCCGCCCTCGACGGAAAAGACGTGCTCGCGATGCTTCCTACCGGTGGAGGGAAGTCGGTCTGTTTCCAGGTTCCGGGCCTGATGGCCGACGGGCTCACCCTCGTGGTCACGCCGCTGATCGCCCTGATGAAAGACCAGGTCCAGAACCTCAAGGAGAGGGGTATCAAAGCCATTGCGGTGCATGCCGGAATGGGCCGGAAGGAAGTTGACCTGGCCCTGAACAATGCTGCCTACGGGGGATACAAATTCCTTTACCTTAGTCCTGAGAGGCTGGGGACATTCTTGTTCAGGTCTTACCTGGAAGTATTGAATATCAGTTATATAGTCGTAGACGAGGCCCATTGTATATCCCAGTGGGGATATGATTTCAGGCCCGATTACCTGAAGATAGGGGAACTTAGGAAGACGGTCCATGCCCCGGTCATCGCCCTCACCGCCACGGCCACCCCTCGTGTCGCCGAAGACATTATGGAGAAGCTGGCCTTCAGGGAAAAACTGGTGCTGAAATCCGGTTTCGAGAGGCCCAATCTCAGTTATGTGGTGAGGAAGTGTTCCGACAAGAAAGGGCAGCTCCTGAATGTCTGCAGGGGAATCGATGGTTCCGGGATAGTCTATATGCGGAACAGGGCGAAATGCGAGGAGACGGCTTCCTTCCTCTCCTCGGAGGGGGTGGCCTGCTCGTTCTACCATGCCGGTCTCGGCCCTTTCGCCAGGACGGAGAGGCAGGAAGCGTGGAAATCCGGGCAGGTCAGGGTCATGGTCTGTACCAACGCTTTCGGGATGGGCATCGACAAGCCTGACGTCAGGTTCGTCGTCCATCTTGACCTTCCGGACAGTCCCGAGGCTTATTTCCAGGAGGCCGGCAGGGCCGGACGCGACGGCAAGCCGTCCTATGCCGTGCTGCTCTGGGATTCCTCCGACCTTGCCCGTATACGCCAGATTGAGAATACTGCTTTCCCGGGGCTGGATTTCATTGAGGACGTTTACCAGAAAATACACGTTTTTTACCAGATACCTTATGAGGCCGGTGAAGGCAGGCAGCTGAGATTCGACCTCAGGGAATTCAGTTCGCATTTCTCCCTTCCCGCACCGAAGGTGCTCCATGCGGTAAAATATCTCGAAAGGACCGACCACCTGTCCTTTTCCGAAGATATAGATGTCGAGGCGAGGGTCCAGATAACGGTCGACCGGACCGCCCTGTATGATGTGGACCTCCCTGAGCCTGCGATGGCGGCCCTGCTGGAGATCCTCATGCGCAGATACACCGGCATCTTTTCTTCCAGCGTCATGATCGACGAGGATTACATTGCCGGGAAAATGGGCATCGGAGTCCCTGCGCTCAGGCAGCTGCTGTACAGGACCTCCCTCGAGCATGTCATACGCTATATCCCTGCCGACCATTCGGATGTCATCTTCCTCCACCACGGAAGGCTCCGCCCGGGGAACGTCCTCCTGCAGCCCGAAAGGTACAAGATGCTTCAGGAATCCTACCGGGAGAGGACGGAGGCTATCGTGGAATATGCTTCGGAGGATGATGTGTGCCGGTCCCGTTTCCTTCTGGATTATTTCGGGCAGGAGGAGAGCGCGGATTGCGGCACCTGCGACGTGTGCAGGGCCAGAAGGCGGACCGCCAGGTCGGACGCGGCCTTGCGCGAAGCCCTTGTAAAATTCATTAATGAGGAGAAAAAGGGAGCTTATTCCCTGGAGGACATCAAGGCATCGTTCGATGTGCC
>CACXFP010000257.1 GCA_902766985.1 uncultured Bacteroidia bacterium
GGGAGGATGCGTCCAGGTTGAATTCCTTTCCCGGCCTGTCCGCTTCTGGCGGATGCCGTCCACTTCACGCGCATATCCCCTTTCCCTCGACAAAAAGGCCGACGCCTACCGCCGGCTGTTCCCGGGGAAATGATCAGGGACGGATCTGGCCGTCGCCGTCAATCAGCCATTTGCAGGTAGTTATCTCCTCAAGGCCCATAGGGCCGCGGGCCCCGAGTTTCTGGGTGCTGATGCCTATCTCCGCTCCCAGGCCGAACTGGGCTCCGTCGGTGAAACTTGTCGGAGCGTTGACATACACGCAGGCAGCGTCAACCTCATCCTGGAACATCCTCGCGGCAGCCCCGTCTTCCGTAATGATGGCTTCGCTGTGGCCGGAACCGTAGCGGCTGATATGAGCCAGGGCTTCCGGCAGGCTGTCCACCGTCTTCACCGCCATCTTGTAGTCCATGTATTCGGTCCCGAAAGCATCAGGACCGGCCCGGTGGAGCCTGTCCCCCGGGTATTTCCCGTCAAGGGCGGCATAGGACGACCCGTCGGCATAAAGGTCTGTACTTTCCGTCAGGCCGGAGACCAGGAAAGGCAGGTCTCCAAGACGGGAAGAATGGATTATAAGGCAGTCCAGGGCATTGCAGACGCTCACCCTGCGGGTTTTTGCATTGGTGATTATCCTCTGGCCTTTCCGAAGGTCGCCGGAAGCATCGAAAAACGTGTTCACTACCCCGGCTCCGGTCTCGATGCACGGCACGCGGGCATGGTCCCTCACGAAATCAATCAGGCGGCGGCCGCCTCGGGGGATTACCAGATCCACATATCCTACCGCCTCCAGAAGCTCCTGAGTGGCCTCATGCGTGGGTCCGAGGAGGCTGACCGCATCGGGGTCTTCCCCTTCTGAAACGAGGACCTTCTTTATCAGGGTAACGGCAGCCTTATTGGAATGGAACGCATCCCTGCCCCCTTTGAGGATACATGCGCTTCCGCTTTTGAAGCAGAGCGAAAAAACGTCGTAGGTGACGTTCGGCCTTGCCTCGTAAATGACGCCGATCACCCCGAAAGGCACACTGACTTTCCTGAGGCGAAGGCCGTTGGGCATGGTTCGTTCGTCAAGTATCCTGCCGAGGGGGGAAGGCAGGGCTGCGACGTTCCTCATGTCGGAGGCAATCCCTTCCAGACGATCTTCCGTGAGCAGCAGGCGGTCATACAGGGGATTGTCCCTGTCCATGGCCGCAAGGTCTTGGGAATTGGCCTCAAGGAGGGTCCCTTTTTCAGCTATGACAGCCTCCGCCAGGGCCGTAAGGACGGAGCGTCTCCTGCCGTCGTCCAGCCGCCGCACCGAAGCCGACGCGGACTTTGCGGCCGCAAACAAACTATTGACATTCACACTCATACGGCCTCCTGTACTTTTACAGGCACGAATTCGGTATGCAAGGTGCCTTCCGGATCGGCCAGCACCTTGACAAGGATGTCTTCCACCCGTCCATTGGCGATGATTACCCGCACTCCCTGCGCCGCCATGGCTGCGGCGATACGGCACTTCGACTCCATCCCGCCCCTTCCGGAACTGCTTCTCTCCGAACTTATGAAACCTTCCACCGGATCTCCGGGCAACACCCGGGGGATCACCCTGGACCCCGGTTCTCCGGGGACTCCGTCATAGAGACCGTCCACGTTGGTGAGAAGGACAAGGGTTTCAGCCCCGGTCATGCCGGCCACGAGGGCCGAAAGTTCGTCATTGTCGGTAAACATAAGTTCTGTGATGCTGACAGTGTCGTTTTCATTCACTACGGGAAGGACTCCCCGCTTCAGCATGACTTCTATGCAGTCTTTCTGGTTTTCATATTCCTGGCCCGGCTCGAAGTTGCCTTTCATGGTCAGCACCTGCCCGACCGTAATCCCATATCCCTGGAAAAGTTTGTAGTACAGGTCCATGAGCCTGACCTGGCCGATAGCCGAATACAGCTGCCTCTGTTGGACCTCCGTGAGCTTGCTGTCCTCCCGGATCAGGGAACGTCCGCAGGCTACGGCTCCGCTTGTCACCAGCACGGTCTCGAAACCTTTTTCTCGGAGGGAGACTATCTGGTCCACTATGGCGGATACCCGCGTTGTGTCCAGGGATCCGTCGGAACGCGTAAGGACATTGCTGCCGACCTTCACGACGATCCTCCTGGTCCTGGGGGCGCCTATCACGGTGAGTCCTCTGATCACAGACTCGCTGAACCCGGCATCTTCCATAGCATTCAATCCCCTGAGGGTAAGGCCGTTGGGAGTGGTGACCCGGTTGATTTCGGTTTCAGGATCAGATTTGTGGGAAAGGACCAGGCCTGTCGCTCCGCGTACAGTCTGGCAGACAGCATCGGCGGCGGCGCCTGCATCCAGTCCGAGATTCTCTCCTCCCCGCACTGCTGCGCTCAGATATCTCAGGGCATAGGCTATTCCGCAGGAGGCCAGGGATGTGCCTGCAAGCATCTTGTCAAGAGGTACGATTTCGCTGCGTCCGATCCTGTCGAACCACTCTTTCAGCAAGGCGGTCTGGGGCTCCGATGCGGAAACGGATGATATGTATGTCATGCTTTCCCTGATTTCTGCGGCGGTATTGGGTATCGCATAGGCAAGCGGCGGCATGACGCCGTCCCGTACCAGCCAGGACCGGAAATCCTCGGGAGAGATGCCCGGAGCGAGGGAAACAAGCAGCTGGCGGGAATAATCCAGGACGGGAACGATTTCCTTTAGCATCCCTTCCATCTGCCAGGGTTTCACGGCAAAAAAGACGATGTCCGCCCTGTGTACGGCCGCCTTGTTGTCTGTGGAAACAGAGAATCCCAGAGGGACGAAACTTTCAAGGGAGGACCGGTGCCGGGCCGTCACCGTGATCGCAGAAGGCTCGATGGCTCCGCAAGAAGCGAAACCGCGGGCAATGGCACCGCCGATGTTGCCCGCGCCGATGATCGTGAATCTCATAACTAACCA
>CACXFP010000258.1 GCA_902766985.1 uncultured Bacteroidia bacterium
AGGGATAAATGGAACACCGAGCTTTCCCGCGTTGAAGCGACCGGAACGGAAAGGCAGAAACGCATTTTCTACACTTCCCTGTTCCATATGATGATAGAGCCCCAGCTCTACTGCGACGTGAACGGGGAGTATCTCGGTCTGGACGGACAGATCCACAAGAGCGCGGGTAACAATTACACCACGCTGTCCACATGGGACACCTACCGCACCCTTCATCCCCTTTTCACCATTATCCAGAGGGACAGGGTCCCCGATATGGTGAATACCATGCTCGCTATCTGCCGCCAGCAGAATCTCATGCCCATCTGGCCCCTTCAGGGAGGGGAAACCTGGTGCATGCCCGGTACCAGTTCCATTCCCATCGTGGCTGACGCCTGCCTCAAGGGTATTGAAGGCATCGATCCGAAGGAAAGCCTCGAATGCATGCTGCTTTCCGCCGCTCCCGACAGCAAGAGGCCTACGAATACTCCGTACAAGGATCTGGGATACCTTCCCGATGAGGAAGGACGCGTGTCTTCCTGCCTTGAAAACGCCGTTGACGACTGGGCCATCGCCCTCCTTGCCAAGAAGCTCGGCAGGCAGGATATCTATGAGGAATTCATGGCCTACGGCCATTATTTCGAGAATTACTGGGATGCCAGCATCAACAAGATAAGACCCCGCCTGCGCTCCGGCGAGTGGCTCACTCCCTACAACCCCTGCGCCGTAAGGGAAAAGGACGGCAGGGGACATTTCACCGAGGGCAACGGCTGGCAGTACACCTTCATGGCGCCCCAGAGCCCCGAAGACCTGATCCGTCTTCACGGCAGCGACGAGGCTTTCGTGCAGAACCTTGACAGCCTCTTTGTGGCCGAAGGCGACCTGGGAGGCGGCGCGGCTGATGTCACCGGCCTTATCGGAATGTATGCCCATGGCAACGAGCCCAGCCACCAGACCGTATATCTTTACAGTTTCGCCGGACAGCCCTGGAAGACGGCTCAGCTGGTCAACAAAATCCAGAAAGAACTCTACACCGACCAGCCTGACGGCCTCAGCGGCAATGAGGACTGCGGACAAATGTCGGCCTGGCACGTGCAGTCGGCCCTGGGATTCTTCCAGGTGAACCCTGCCGGAGGCGACTATGTCTTCGGTACCCCCCTGTTCCCGAAAGTCGTGCTGAACCTTCCCGGCGGCAAGACCTTCACGGTCATAGCCAAAGGCGTGAGCGACAGCAATATCTACATCAAGGGCGCCAAGCTCAACGGAAAAGAGTACACCAAGTCCTACATAACCTACGACGACATCATGGCCGGAGGCATCCTGGAGTTCTCCATGAGCGGCAAACCCAACGAGAACTTCGGCAAGGCCCCTGCAGACAGGCCTGTCAGCGCGAGGTAATTTGTAGATTGATTATTAAATACAATTTTTTATGAAGAAGGGCATTTTCCTGCTTCTTACCCTGCTGATTCCTGTCGTTGGATTTGCGGATGACGTGATAGTCAGGACCGCCAAAACGGTCGGGGCAGTCAAACCGATGAACTGCCTCAACAACGGTCCTCTCGGCAGCCAGTTCTTCAATTCAAACAGGGGCGGAGCCCTCAAGTCGGTCCATATACCCTACGCGAGGACCCACGATACGTCCGAATCCATGGGCTATGGCGGGGAGCATACTATCGACATCTCGGCTGTTTTCCCTGATTTCTCGAAAAACGTAAACGATCCGGATGCGTACGTGTTCAAGGAGACGGACAGGTTCATCAAGAACAACTACGACGCAGGCACGGAGATATTCTACCGCCTCGGGCAGAGAATCGAGTGGTCGGTGAAGAAATATAACGTCAATCCTCCGAAAGATAACAAGAAGTGGGCTCAGATTTGCGAGCACATAATCAGGCACTACAACGAAGGCTGGGCCGACGGTTTCCACTACAACATCAAATACTGGGAAATCTGGAACGAGCCGGATATCGGAGACCTCATGTGGACGGGTACGCCGGAGCAGTTCTTCGAATTGTACAAGACGGCGTCCCTCCACTTGAAGAAATGTTTCCCCGACCTCAAGATAGGAGGTCCTGCGGTTGCCGATCCCACCCTTTCCTTCACCGAGAAATTCCTTGACTACGCGGTCAGGAACAAGCTCCCCTTGGATTTCTTTTCCTGGCATATCTACACGAGCGATCCCGAAAAGATGGTTGAAAGATGCCGCCTGGTCCGCAGGATGCTTGACGAAAGGGGATACAAGGATACCGAGAGCATCCTGAATGAATGGAATTATATGAACGAGAGCGGTGGCGCCCATTTCTCATTCAAGAGGATGGGGACGGAAGTCGGCGCCTCTTACGTTATGACGGCTATGCAGAGGATGCAGGATGAAAGCTGCGATATGCTTATGTATTATTGCGCCAACCCCGGAGTATCTTACAACGGCCTGGTCTTCAGGCAGGAACCCACGAAGGCTTATTATGCCTTCCAGGCGTGGGACAGGCTTTCCCGCTATGGCACGCAGGTGGAGGCTGAGACGGTGATAACCAGCGGTGTGGAAGATACTTATGCGACAGCTGTCAAGGGGGAAGGGAACAAGGTCGCCGTCCTCGTTACGAGGTATTCCGACGCCACGGATTCAGGCTTCGTCAAAGGGATGAAAATCATCCTGGACGGCCAATACACCGAGGTGACCGGCCACCTTACGGACGATACCCACATTTATACGGAAATCCCTCTGGAGATTAAGGACAACTACGTCGAGATAGTTCTCAAACCCAATTCCTTCCTTGTCGTTGAACTGCGCTAACCGCATTAAAACAAACATTGCATAACCAAGAACAGAACACATGAGAAAAACCATTCTTTGCTGCCTTTCCCTGGTGGCGGGCTTCTCCCTTCTTGCCCAGAAAAAGCCGACCTTCGACCCGCCTGCACCCTCCTCCTCTGCCGTACAGATCCGGGTGAACGCCCTCAAGCGTACGGGAACGGCTCTTCCGACTTTCAACGGCACCAACATCGAGTCCATCAACAACCAGACGAACGGAGGTGTGCTGGGGCAGCTGATTCATGGCGAGGCCTTCGAAGAGAGCGTCGATGTGGACTTCCTCGGTCTGCCCACAGAGAATTACGTCCAGATGTATGTGGTTCTCGATGAGACCCGTACTCCCCATTTCCTCTCGGAAGCCAACACCTACTATCCGATCAAGTGGAACAACATCGGCGACAAGTACGACTTCAACCGCAGCGAGGTCTATGACAGCTATTACAGCGCCAAGGAGATCCAGAAAGTCGGGCCCTTCAGGTTTCACGGCCGGTTCATCATCTGGGACAGCATACCCGCGAGATACCAGAAGATCCTGCATGAGAGGCTGAACGGGGACCGCCAGATCAGCCGTTACTGGAGAAAGACTCCGGGAGATGACGCCCTCGGACGGTTCACCCTCAGGAGAGGAGATGCCTATATGGGCCGTCAGGGCCAGCTGATTACCCGCACGGGCGGCAGCGGAGAGTTCGGACTCATGAATTTCGGACTCAACAAGCAGGGAATGGACATCCAGGGCGGCAAACCCTATGAGGGAGTCCTCCGTGTAAAGTCCAACGGTGCGGAAAGAATTTTCCTGTCTCTCCGGGATTCGGAGGGTAAGATATTGGCAGAGAAGGAATTTCCCCTCGCCGGTGACGGCAGTTGGGAAAAGGTGGAATTCGAGCTTACCCCGTCCGGGTCCGATCCAAAGGGAGGCTTCGGCATTGCCTTGAGGGACAACGGAGAGGTGGAGCTGGGATATGTCTATCTCCAGGCCGGACAGTGGGGAAGGGTGGAAGGAATGCCGCTTAGGAAGGGAATGGTGGATGCCCTTAAAAAGCAGGGAATCAAGACGATGCGCTATAACGGCTCGATGGTGGACTGTAGCTACGACGGTCACCTCTACCGTTGGAAGAAGATGATAGGGCCGATGGACGAGAGGCGGGTGTGCTACCGTGACGGATTCAATCCCTATTCCACCCACACCTTCGGCATCATAGAGTTCCTTGAACTGGCCGAAGCCGTCGGGGCCGAGGCCATGGTGGGCATGAACATCAACGAGAATTATGAGGATATCCGGGATTTCGTGGAATATGTCAACGGAGACGTTTCGACAGAGTGGGGAGCCCTCCGCGCCGCCCACGGGCATCCTAAGCCTTTCAATCTCAAGATGATCCAGGTTCACAACGAGCAGACCATTTCGGAAGGTTACGTGGAAGGGATGAAGAAGTTCGCCCGTGCCGCCTGGGAGGTTGATCCGCAGATGAACATCATCACATCCCTGAATTTCTATGGGGAAGGGGCTTACGACCGGGGAACGCGCCGGTACGAGCTCTCCCTGGAGCTTTTCAAATGGTTCATTGAACAGGGAAAGGCTGACAGGATGGGCTGGGACCCGCATTTCGACGGCACCGTGGGATTTGCCTCGGACAAGGGATATTTTGAGAAGATCATGGGCATCACCCTTCAGAGGAATCTCCTTGAAGATACGGGACACAAGCTCCACCTTTATCCTATGGAGGAGAACGGCTCCCGCTGCGACTGGGACAGGGGCCTTGCCCACGCTCACAACTGGAACGCCCTCCAGCGCTATGC
>CACXFP010000259.1 GCA_902766985.1 uncultured Bacteroidia bacterium
CGACGGCCTATATAATACACTCACTGATAGCGGAATAATAGTAAGAAACCGTTCAAGGGTCAAAGGTTGCGAAGGTTGTCTGAGGGTCACCGTCGGAACTCCGGCCGAGAATGACAGGCTGATTTCCATCCTGAAGGATCCCCTTTCACCAGATGCCCTTCCACCTGTCTTCATTCCCGGGGAAAGGCATGTGGTCATCTCACGGGAGACAAAGGAGACTAAGGTAAAGATTGACCTCAATCTGGACGGCCAGGGAGGTAACTGCTGCATCGACACAGGTTTGAAATTCTTCGACCACATGCTGGAGCAGATTCCCCATCACGGAGGAATCTCGCTGGACATCAAGGCGGATGGTGACCTGGAAGTGGATGAACACCACACTGTTGAAGATGTCGGAATCGTCCTGGGAGAAGCGATATCCCGTGCCCTCGGATCGAAAGCCGGCATAGAAAGATACGGTTTCGTCCTGCCTATGGATGAATGCGAGGCCATGGTGCTCATCGACCTCGGAGGAAGGATAGATTTCAAATGGGACGTGGAATTCACGAGAGAATATGTAGGCGACGTTCCTACGGAGATGTTCCGCCATTTCTTCCAGTCCGTCTGCAACGGAGCCAAATGCAATCTCCACATCAAGGCGACAGGAGAGAATAACCACCACAAAGCGGAGGCCGTCTTCAAGGCATTCGCAAGAGCTTTGAGGATGGCTGTGTCCAGGAGCCGTTTCCCTTATGAACTACCATCCAGCAAAGGCCTCCTATAACATAAAGCCTCGCTTTAAATGATTGCCATAATAGACTATAATACAGGAAATCTGAAATCTATAGAAAACGCACTGGGGCGACTGGGGGCGGAGTATGATGTAACCTGCGATGAGATGGTCATACGCTCCGCAGACAGGGTGCTCTTGCCCGGTGTCGGAGAAGCATCATCAGCGATGGAAAATCTCCGTCGGACCGGACTTGACAAGGTGATTCCAACTCTCTCAGTTCCCGTCCTGGGAATCTGCATAGGCATGCAGCTGATGTGCCTGCACAGCGACGAGGGCGATGTGGACGGGTTGGGCGTTTTCCACAGCCGCGTGCGCAGGTTCTCTCCCGAAGACTCTTCGCCGGAAGAACGGATCAAGATTCCTCATGTCGGCTGGAACAGCGTCTCAGCCGCAGCCTCTCCCCTATTCCGCGGAATCCCGGACGGAGCCTGGTTCTATTATGTCCATTCATTTTATGCCGAGACCTGTGCTGACACGATTGCATCCACGACATACGGCAAAAGGGATTTCAGCGCTTCACTGCGCCGCGGTATTTTTTTCGGGGTGCAGTTCCACCCGGAAAAAAGCGGGGCAACAGGTTCCAGACTCCTGTCTAACTTCTTAAGCATGAGCCTATGATCAACATTATTCCAGCCATAGACATTTCGGGCGGAAAATGCGTCAGGCTCACCAAGGGCGACTACTCCCGCAGCAAGACCTACTTCGAGGACCCTGTTCAGGCCGCATCTCTTTTTGAAGACTGCGGAGTACGGAGGCTCCACCTGGTGGATCTTGACGGGGCAAAGGCGGCCTCGCCGGTTAATCTGGATGTACTCGAAAGGATTGCTTCGAAAACGAATCTTGAAATCGAATTCGGAGGTGGCCTGAAATCAAGGGATTCCATCAAATCAGCATTCGGTTCCGGTGCAGGATATGCCATCTGCGGCAGCATCGCGGTATCTTCTCCTGAGATATTTCGAGAATGGATCGGAGAATTCGGGGACAGGATTATCCTCGGCGCAGACCACAGGAACGGGTTTGTCGCCGTAAACGGCTGGCTGGATGACACAAGGACGTCGGTTGAAAGCCTCATTTCCATTTCCCCGGGGCTCAGGACCGTCATCTGCACTGACATCTCCCGTGACGGGATGCTCCAGGGAACCGATGCAGGTTTTTATACATCCCTGCAGGACAGATTCCCGGAGACAGATATCATCGTAAGCGGAGGTATCTCGTCCACGGAAGACATTATGGCTTTAGACAGATTGGGACTACGCGGAGTAATCGTTGGAAAGGCGATCTATGAAGGCAGGATTAATCCAGAAGACATTAAAAAGTTGATCTATCATGCTGTCTAAGAGGATAATTCCCTGCCTGGACGTAAAGGACGGGAGGACTGTAAAAGGTATTAATTTCGTGAATCTCCGCGATGCAGGAGATCCTGTGGAGCTAGGCGCCCGCTATGCAGCGGAGGGAGCCGACGAGCTGGTCTATCTGGATATAAGCGCATCCCACGAAGGCCGAAGGACGTTCACAGGCCTGGTAACCAGGATATCCGAGGCCATCGACATACCTTTTACGGTCGGAGGCGGTATATCCTCTGAAAAAGATGCCGGAAGGCTCCTGGATGCAGGCGCAGACAAGATTTCCGTCAACACAGCCGCTGTCGATGATCCGGACCTCATCACCAGGATTGCATCCAGGTTCGGTTCCCAGTTTATCGTCTGCGCCATTGACGCTAAGATGGTTGACGGAATATGGAAGGTAACGACCCACGGGGGCAGGAACCTCACGGACAAGGAATTATTCAGCTGGGCGAAAGAGGCCCAGGAGCGCGGTGCCGGAGAGATCCTGTTCACCTCGATGGACCATGACGGGAGCAAAGCCGGCTATCCCTGCCGTACCTTCGAGCGGCTGTGTTCGTCCCTGGACATTCCCGTCATAGCCTCCGGAGGGGCCGGGAGCATAGAAGACATAGCCAAGGTCCTCACGGAAGGCAAGGCGGACGCCGCCCTCGCCGCCAGCATATTCCATTACGGAGAAATATCGGTTCAGGAACTCAAGAAGGCCCTCGCATCAAGGGGCATCCCGGTCCGGTTGTAGAAGTTTTATTTTTTGAAAAGGTTTATCAGCATTATGGAATTCAAGGATTTAAATACATCTAAAGACTCTACCGGACTCGTTCCGGCAATCATCCAGGACTCCCGCACACTCAAGGTACTCATGCTGGGCTATATGAACGAAGAAGCCTTTGACAAGACGGTTTCATCCGGCCTTGTGACCTTCTACAGCAGGGACAGGGGCTGCATCTGGACAAAGGGAGAGACCAGCGGCAACTACCTGCATCTGGTTTCAATGTCGGCCGACTGCGACAACGACACCCTCCTGGTCAAGGCCGTTCCAGACGGACCTGTCTGCCACCTGGGCACGCAGACATGCTGGAAAGACACTCCTGAATCGGAAGGGTTCATCAGGGAGCTTGAAGGCGTAATCCAGACCCGCCACAAAGAAATGCCTGAAGGAAGCTACACTACCAGCCTCTTCTCGTCAGGGGTCAACAGGATGGCCCAGAAAGTCGGGGAAGAAGCCGTCGAAACCGTCATCGAGGCCATGGCCGGCAATCACGAAAGACTTGTCTACGAGTCCTCAGACCTGATTTACCACCTCCTCGTGCTCCTCACTTCCCAAGACATCTCAATATCCGACCTCGAAAAAGAACTTCTCTCGAGGCATCGGTAATTTTGCACGGTATTTTTGATTTGACCAGATTTTTAGTATCTTTGTACCTGTCAAGCGGAATTAGCTCAGTTGGTAGAGCGTTGGCTTCCCAAGCCGAAGGTCGCGAGTCCGAGCCTCGTATTCCGCTCACCTGCCTCCGATGCCTTTCGGGGGCATTTTTTTGTATACGGAATCCGGTCACAAACCATTATTAGTTCTAGGCGGGCGGGACATTTTCCTACCGCCTTGCCACGAAAACACTCTAAGGAGCACCACATTGTTTTCGTGACAGGTTTTTCGCGATCTCTGCCCATTTTCTCGCCACGACGCCCACCACAAGGTCTTTTAGTGTGCGTCGTGACAAGGCTCTTTCATGCGATCTCTTTATTAATTCTTTGTCAGAACCATTCCTGGGAAAGTCATTTTATCTCCGGTGACAGTTCCATTAAGAGCAACCGGCACATTCTCCAGGTTTACAAATGATAAAGTAACTATCGGATGATCGTACACATAGTCACCACTGACCTTGTCCTCTTCCGTCCCATCAAAATCATAAGAAGTTATTACCATAGTGAAAGTGTTCTTATGGAATTTCAGGACATAGGTTTCCGTCCAATCATTTCCAGATTCAACGCCGCCCCACTCAGTCCCGTTCAGGGAGTGACTCTCCCCTTTCCCGCAGGAAGACAAGCAAACGACAAACAAGACAGCCGCAATGGCGGCAACGATGCAAAAAGTCTTTTTCATTTTTTTAGTTGTTTAAACAGTTAATGGCTTTGTTTCTTTTTAACAACAAAACTAACTACGGGTTGCTCCAAGACGTGGGACACAATGAAAGAATCAGAGAAATAATACAACACCCTGGCCGAAGCCAGGGTGAGGCGCGGTCCCTGTGCCGGGCCGCTATAGTCCAAGAGCCCGGTCGGGCAGGAGGGCACATCTGGTGACCGACCCTTTGGACAAATCCAGGCACTTATAGCCGGCTTAATCGGCCACCATCATCTGTACCACATGGTCGCGGAAGTTGGGATCTCTCGTAACAAACCATCATCATAGGGTAAATAGCTTTTCAATTTTCAATATTTCTGCATACAAACCAGCCTACCTTTGCCTCTAAAGCTAGATTGTCATCCTCTGATAGACCGACGATGCCAGAATACAAATCCATATTGTACTGCTCGATAATATTTTTCCCGTCTGAGACTTGAAACTTAATGGGAACAGATACTATTTCAGGAGGCATTGTTGAATCAAACAAAACCTTTCTCTGTATTTGGCAGGACTGTCCTTCTGGAAATAACCGAAGAATCCAACCATCCATACTGGATAGTTTTCCTCCAAAATAGCCGCAATGACGGCGTTGTAATTCTTGTGGCCGATAACGCTTGACAATACTTTTCCAAAATGTTTTCCTAGGATTACCTTCTGCAGCACTGACGAATTCTTTAAGAACATATGATAGTTTGCGAATCCAGGCATTCACTCCGTATTTCGCAAGTTTCTTTGCCTTTAAATAGACCTTTTTCCAATCTTCTGGTGTCCCCTTAAGTGTTATAGATGGAATACCGCAGATATATCCACCATACACATAATCAAAATAAGGTTTGACAGTATCCATAAGAGTAATTTGAGAAGCCACTTTTTCTACTGTTCCTGTTGTTGTAAAATCAGCAGTAATCACGGCAGACAAGTCTGCTTTAGTGCTTTTAGATATCTCTTCTGCAAACTTCTGAACAATTCGATCCCAATCTGCATTATCGGGATCATAATATACGCTATCAACTGTAATTATTGCAACATCTTCGTGGTCCACAAACAAATGGCGAAGTTTTTCGGCATTCTCGCGGATGTACCGATTGAATCCCTGACATATAAGAAGCCAAATGACATCCGGGGAAAGGATGACTGGACGGTGGCACCCATACGCTCGTCCCATCATTTGAAAAAAAGGATCTTGTTGATAATAAAGAATCCTATCGGAATCACTGAAACTTATATGGCACAACGATACTTTATCGCTTGTATCACCATGTCTGTTAATGTGATAGAAAGCAAGTTTTTCGGCAGGGAGATTCCAATATAATTTGCGGTCATCAAGTGTGAGATTCTCGTCCACCTCGAAGCAGATTACTCCATTTTCTTTATTTAGAATACGACAGAATCTCTGATTATCATAACTAAGTTCCATATCTATGATGTTTTATAATTTGATGGGGAGCACGGAGGACTCGAACCTCTCCTCCCGACTCACGTCCAGTTTGTTCCATATACACTGGCATCTGTGCTCCTGTTCTGGATTGGGTAGGATTCGAACCTCCGATATAGCCACCTAATGATGCCTCCCGCTCCCGTGCGACCATCAATCCATATTTGCCGTTGGCTTAATCGACCAGCATTATCTGTTTAACATGATCTTGAAAGTCCGTATCATTCACCGACATCCGGTGGCCGCATTTGGGGCAATAGTCTGGCTCATCCTCATTCCTGGACTTTGGGAGTTTCACGCCTTCAACCAGTTCCTTGACGAAGGCTCCTTTCACGATTTGAAAGGACTGTCCGCATTTGGTACAGATTACGTTATACACATGTGCCATAGTACTGAGAATAAACTGTTTTACCTTACTGATTACTGTCTGTTCTCCTGCTGCTGCTTCTTGACGAATACGCTTACTTCAACCTGCTGCTCGGGGTGGACATCAGGAGTGATCCTCGTGATGCGGACATCGTAGATATCCTCAAGACCCATGTCTAGGTACTTGGAGATATCGTGGTTCGAGCCGCGGGGGATGAACCCAAGCTTGTACTCGCCGTAGTAGATAGCTACGGCATAAGGGTCGAAGCGGTTGTCTTCCTCTCTGACCAGTTCCAGCTTGGTTCCGATCTTGAGGTGTTCGAAGGCTTCGCAGCCTTCCCAGTAGCCGAAACCGGCGATGTGGAAATTGTCCAGATGGACCTTCTTGATGGGCTTTTGCTCTTTGTTTCTCATAAGGCGTCTTTTTTTAATGAGTTTATATGTTTGCTTTCTGGATCAGCTTGGCAGACATCCTGGCGAGTTCCTTCTTGAGGGCCTTCTGTTCGGCATTTTCCAGTTCGTCGAACGAGACGGCATTCTCCTTCATGAAATCATCGAACACGTCTTTGGCATAGAGGCCGGTCAGCTTCCCGAAGTCGTTCGGCATCTTTACCTCACCGATGTGACTGATGACATTGTCCAGCCTGGGCTCCGTGATATAAGTCGCCAGGACGGCCATGAGGTTCTTCATCTCTTCACTGTAATGTGCCGTCGGATCAATAGCGGGGCGAGGACCCTTTCGCGCCCGTTTCTCCGCGAACCGGGAATTCTTGCTCTTGATGAGGACCCTGGCCCCGGTCGTCAGATACATCGGGGCAACAGGCCTTATCACGATCCCTTCGCAGATGTTATCCTTGATCGGAGGTAATCCGAGCCACTCAGGTATATGGGTGATGAATGCATTGGGATGCGTCAGGCATTCTTCCAGGCTTCCGGTAAAAAGGGTCCTTGCGTAAAGGAATCCATGCTTCTCGAAAAGGGTGTTCGTTTCCTCGACCGGCAGGAAGCGTCCTTCGTCTTCGGACTGGATGTAGATATCGAATCCATAGAAATCATGTCCCGGGCAATAATAGATTCCTTTCTGGACGAGCTTCACGTTCTTGACCTGCTTGACTTCCGGGTGCGGATAACTGCCGCCGAACAGTTCGCCGAAGATGTTAACCTGTACCGCTCCAGGATACTGACCCATCGCATCCTTTGCCAGCGCCAGGATATTGTTGCGGTAGGTGTCCACCAATTCTCCGTAATCGTAGAAGACTTCTCCATTCTCGATCACGGCAGTCATTTTGGCGAATACGATTTCCGTTCCGTCGCACAGGAAACTAGCATTCGCACCATGCACCTTTTCCTGTACTACATACTTCAGATCCCGGGGCATTTGAGTGCGGACCTTGCCGACAAACTCCTCATCAAAGGAGTTTTCAATTGAGTTGTACTTCTTGAAAATCATGGCTGTGGTAATTGTTTCTGGTGCAAAGGTCGTGTGAGGTTGCACCAAAATGTGGGACAGGGTGAAAGATTCTATGAAAAAATACAACACCCCGGCCGAAACCGGGGTGAGGAGCGGTCCGACCCCGTCTCCGGTAAGACGAACCTTGAATTAGGGTGGCCGATTTGCACGGCTGCCGACCATTTCAGGACGCTCGGTTCTATACATCTGGGATCTACCCTAATCCCTTCAGGTTTCGCTGCTAAAGAATCATCCCGATAGGGGCTGTTCTTCTCCAGCACACCACCTCTTTGGTGTTTTGGAGCGCGAAGGGATTCGAACCCCTTCCTTCCCCGGTCTGGCGACCGACTCCTCTTGTTCCGACATATGAAGGTATCTACGCTCCTTTCAGGAATCAGTGCGGTGGGGTTGAACCACTCATTCTCACACAGAGCCGAATTGTTCCACAAATATATCGGTGTCTGCACCTTTCCCCTTACTCTTAAATGGGAGTTTCTTTAAAGTAACTTCCGTATTCTGAGAACAAAACTAGAACAAGAGTGCCCCAAATCATGGGACACCCTCTAAAAAAATTTTCTCTTTTGAAAAAAGAAGTATTATTTAACAGCTTCTAGATGCTTCTTCCACAAAACCTCAATCCTAGCGGCGATTTCGGGAGCCACTTCGACACCGGCTTTGCCTTTGGACCACATTACTTCTGGGATGGCGTCGATCAGAACATTGGTTTTAAGGACCTTGTCGGAGGAGGGGTTGACAACAGAGTCCCAACGCATATCCATATAATAAACCTTACGTCCTTGACCAGACCAGTCTTCGTCCACATAAGGGTCTGAGGTGAATGTGCCAACACCTATGATGCCGGTGGGTTTCTCATAGCCGATGCGAATAAAGACGAAACGGTCGCCTTTGTGGGCTTTCTCATGTTCCAGGATACTCCAGTTGAAAAAGTCCGGAGAACGGTCCCAGTCATCAGCTTCCGTATAGACGTCTTTGCCTTCCGAAAAGTCGAAATCATCAAGGAATCGGTCCAGCTTGTAGCTGGAGAAAAAGGGATTCCAGTAAAGAAGGAATGTTGCCATGGTTATTGATGTTTACGTTATTGATACAGGTCAAGTGCAGCTTTGTGCAACTGCTTGAT
Source organism: uncultured Bacteroidia bacterium (assembly GCA_902766985.1). GTDB lineage: Bacteria > Bacteroidota > Bacteroidia > Bacteroidales > UBA932 > Cryptobacteroides. The sequence goes on from CACXFP010000259.1 coordinate 8,630, forward strand.
GTCTTCGGCCAGATTGGCTGGCTCCAGGACCTTGATGGCCGCCCCCCGGGCAAGCAGCGGGCTGAAGAAGTCGGCCGTAGGCCTGAGAGTGAGTTCGAAATCGCTGAATTCTGCGCCGGTTTCAATCTCCTTCTGGCTATGGTGCAGTGGGAGATCCCGGAGGTAATTGGCTTCCTTGCCAAAAGCGCGGATGACCACACGCTGCACAGGAACCTCCTCGTCGCGGACAATGCCGTAGCAATCGCGGAACCATCCGGCCGGATCAAAATCCTTCTCGTATTCAAACTTCTCGTCAGTTACTTCTATAGACAAGATGCGGTCGAATGCCAGAGCGAACAGGTAGGCCGTAGGCTCCGGGAGCTTGACCAGGGCATACCAGCGCTTGTTGAACAGCTTGACAAAATACGGGTCAAGTTTCATGGATGTTTTGGAGGCATCGGTGCCATACCGCTGATAGCTGATCCGGACGCGTACGCCGCGTTTCATGGCGTCGATGAACTTGTGCAGGTTGTCGCCGGCGGAAGGGATGGCTTCCAGCAGGATGCGGTCATGGACTCTCCGGTTCTCGGACAACAGGCCGCTTACTGACATAGTGGAGAACATCCAGTTCTGAATGGTATCCTCCCCCAGAACCTCCTCATTGTAAATATAATAGCGGAATCCATCCTTCTTGTCGCACTCGATGATGATTCCAAATATGTCAAGAATGGCATCACGATGCCGGTTGAACGTGCTGCGGGCAATCGGTATGCCTTCGCTCATCTCGGTATCAACCCATTTCCGGTTGATTTCCTCAAGAGAGAGCTTTCCGAACCGGTGAATGACGTTCACCAACCAGATATACTGTTGGAAAAGGGTGTAGGTTTTCATCGGATTGTGGTCTAATTCTTTTAAAGTTTCAGTTTATCAGGCGGTTTTAGGTCTTGGTCAGAACGAGGGGTAGGCATGAGACACTTTAAGGCATTAGTTCTTCTATTTTTACTTTATCAGCAATTCGCCTATATATATGGACGTATTCCTTATTGTCGCAATCATTGGTCAACTCAAACACTCCAATGAACTTAATACACGGCTTTCCATAATAGTCCCTCATCCGCATAAAAACTATGCGCTTGTAATCAATGTCAAGCAAAGGGTCAAAAGGGTGGTTCGATTTTTCAATCAATAATGTAAGATCGTCTGAGAGAGTGTTCTCGTATCCCATCTTACCGTTGCGAACCTTTCCGCTCTCATCTTTTTCCGCCAAAATAGGCACCCATAATTTGTATCTATCGTTGAGGCGGTAATAACACCTCTGAAGAGATTTGGCATCGGAGCCTTTAGCCTTTCCGGACCTCCTGCCGCCACACATATTGTATATTTCTGTTATAGAAGGATAACTGATTTCGTCAGAAATACTAAACACTCCTTTTCTCAAGACCTCTTCCTTTCGTTCTTTGTATGTCAGCCACTTAAGAGGGGCATTTTCGACAATCTTGTCCTTGATTATGTCAACGACCTTGTCAATGTCGGCAACAATATCCTCATATGACCTCTTATTGCCCTCTTTATCAAAGATGGAAATACGAAACTCTTCGCATTCTATTGCAGTTCGGATATCTTCCCCACGCACAATATCACGTGCCTTTTGCACTTCTCCCATATGGTGTCTTTCATCAACCTCGACACCATATTTAAGCTGAGGAAAATATAAATCAAGAAGATAGTAGCATCTTTGGTCCCTCGGATTCTTCACATACTGCTGCGTGACAGGCATAAGTTCGCTTTCTCCAACCTTGGTGTAGATGGCGTTGACAATAAAGTTTTCATATGCCTTTCCCGTCGTGCGTACATTAAACATGTAGGCGATGTGGTCCAGATGTTCGCTCAGATTGTAGTTATTCTTTTCCATTGTACTTGCAGATATTATTTATCGACCATTCATGGCAAGACGGAGATGAAGGGTTTGTGGAACAGGACGCTATCAAGAATGACATTCCCTTTTTCGATTTCGCAGAGTTCCTTCCTGACTTCTTTCAATTCTGATGCGCTAAGGTCTTCAGGTTTCCATCCGAAAGACTCGATATACTCTTTTTCTGTCATAATCACCATCTTTTTGATCATCATTCTATTCGGGAATTAAAATGCATAATCCAGAAACCTCATAATGGTCAAGGTATGAGCTACCATCACTCGTCGTGATAAAATAAGCAGTACTCCTGAAATTTGAGAGTCCGTTAGCGCCAAGTTCATGAGCTTTATTATATGCTAATTCCATCAATTCTTCCGATGTGATAGATTCTACATAAACATTAGATGTATCATTACTATAAATACCATCCTCAAATTTCTTTTCCCTTTTTGGTGCTTTTGACTTCGGAAGGATTGCAGGATAGACATTGATTGAGAGTTCCCCAAGTGAAGTATACTGTCCAGGATAAGATTCCGGACTGATGAAAAAACCCCTTTCAACATATGGGCGAAAATCAAGAAAAGATGTATGCACAGTCCTTCCCCTGTACTGAACAGAGCAACCGACAGCAACAAGGATTGTAATTAAAAATACAAAAACACGTTTCATCATTCCATTGTTTTATACAAAGGTATCCAATCTCATCTGAGTCCTATTATTTGGAGCCAATCGAAATGCAATTCCATTGATTTTATTCAATTCTGATAGTGTTTTTGGA
>CACXFP010000260.1 GCA_902766985.1 uncultured Bacteroidia bacterium
CCCTTGCCGGCTTTCTCCTCCTTGGGAGCAGGCCTGTCGCCATCGGGCTTGCCTGAACCTTCCTGGACTCCCAGTCCGTCGGTGGGAAGGAAGGGCGAAGGGGTGTCCTTCGCAAGGATTGCCATATATGTCGTATATGCATTCGAGGTGGCGAAATTCCATTCCACACTGCTGTAAATGGGACGGACCTCCGTGCCGGAAGAGAAGAGCAGGAACTTTCCATCGGAGCTGAAAGAAGGCCTCCAGGAATTGTACCAGCCGTCGGTGACGGGATATTCCTTGAGGGTGGCCACATCCAGGACATAAACGACCGCGAACTGGTTGGCTCCGTCCTTGGAATATGCCAGCCACTTGCTGTCCGGGGAATATACGGCGTCGCGGATTTCCCCGTGCGGGTTGGTGATAATGTTCCTCCTTGCACCGTCAAGGGAGACTTCGTCCGCCCTGTTCTTGCGGTCGGTAATGAGGATATGCTTGCTGTCGGGAGCCCACTGCAGGCCCCTGATGTAAGTATCGGCATTCTTGGTAAGCTGCTTTGCCTCCCCGGCAGCGACGTCATAAAGGTAAACCTCGGTCTCTCCCGTGGCATCCCCTATCCAGGCGATATATTTGCCGTCCGGGCTCCACTGCGCGCCGCGGTCGTTGGATCCCGGACTTCTGGAAACATTGCGGGTTACTCCGGCTGCCACAGGGACGTCGAAAACCTCTCCTCGCACGGTCACCGCAAGGCGGGTGCCGTCGGGGGAAATGGAAACGTTGCGCACGCTTCCGGAAAGGTCCTTCCTTTCAGTGCGGGCCCACACGTTATCCGAAGAAAGGGTGATTTCCACCTTCCGGGCCTTCTTCGTCGCAGGGTCGAAACGGTAGATGTATCCTCCGTTCTCGAAAACTATCGTCTTCCCGTCAGTGGAAGGGAACTTTATGTCGAAATCCGAGAAATCCGTTACCTTGGTGGTCCGGGACGTCGAAGTGTCGTAGCAGAAAAGGTTCATCGTCATGTCGCGGTCCGAGGCGAAATAAATCTCGTTTCCGACCCACATGGGGAAGATGTCCTGGGCGTCATTGCTGGTGATGGGTTTCACGGACTTCCCGTCATATATCCACACCTCGTCGGCCATCCCTCCGCGATAGTATTTCCAGGTACGGAATTCGCGCATGACGCGGTTGTAGGCCAGCTTTTTTCCGTCGGGGGAATAAGAGCAGAAACCTCCCTGGGGAAGGGGGATCTCCTCGGGCATCGACCCGTCCGGAGACACTTTCCAGAGGTTCCCTTCGAAACCGTCGCCGATGCGGTTGCGGTAGACGATGTATTTTCCGTCCGGGGTCCAACCCATGACGATGTTGTTGGGGCCCATGCGGTCTCCGAGGTCGTCACGGGAATTGGTGGAGGTGAAGGTCACACGCTTAGGTTCTCCGCCCTTGGCCGGAATGACATAGACCTCGCGGTTGCCGTCATACTCTCCGGTGAAGGCTATGGTGGATCCGTCGGGACTATACCTGGCGAAGACCTCGAATCCGATATGGGATGTAAGCCTGCGGGCCTCGCCGCCTGTGACGGGGACCGTGTAAAGGTCGCCGGCGTAGGTGAATGCTATGTCCGTGCCGTTGGTTGCAGGGAACCTGAGGAGTCGGGCTTCGTTTACGGGAGCCGCCATTGAAGGAATCGAGAAGAAGAGTACCGCTGAAAGGAGCGTCTGTCTGATGTTCATAATAACTATTATCGTTCGTTTATAATTCTTCCGAAATCAATCAAAGGTAAGAAATTTCATTCTTAATCCACTATCTTTGCGGGAGAAATCCAAAAAGACATGAAAGTAAGGGCAAAAAAATCCCTGGGACAGCATTTCCTGACCGACCAGTCCATCGCCGAGAGAATCGTCGATGCCCTGGAATGTCCTGAAGGAAAAGATGTTGAGCCTGTTCTGGAAATCGGGCCGGGAATGGGGGTGCTGTCGCAGTACCTTCTCAAAAGGAAGGATGTCTCCCTTAAACTGGTGGAGCTCGACCCCGAAAGCGTGGAGTGGCTCAGGAATCATTTCCCGGGAATGGAAGGGAAACTCCTGCAGGCTGATTTCCTAAAACTCGACCTTTCAAAAACCTTCCCTTCGGATTTCTCGATAATCGGTAATTTCCCCTACAACATCTCTTCCCAGATTTTTTTCAAGATCCTGGAAAAGAGAGACCTTGTGCCCCAGATTGTGTGCATGGTCCAGAAAGAGGTGGCGGAAAGGATTGCGGAGCCGCCCGGAACGAAAACCTACGGCATCCTCTCCGTCTTTCTACAGGCATGGTACGATATCGAATACCTGTTTACCGTCGGCCCCGGAGCCTTCGCCCCTCCCCCGAAGGTGAATTCAGCCGTAATACGTCTGAGACGTAATTCCCGCACAAGCCTCGGCTGCGACGAAGCCCTATTCCGCAC
>CACXFP010000261.1 GCA_902766985.1 uncultured Bacteroidia bacterium
ACAAATATAATCCTTATCTCACAGAAATCAAATTTTTCCCCGGCTTGAGAGAGATGTCCCCGCCTTCCACCGGAGACTTGAAGGTGGCCGTCACTCCGACGGGAAGGTCGGCTTCAATCCGGACGGCCCCGTCTTCCTTTTCCCATTTCACGCTTACCGTACCGTAGGGAGTTTCCTTGGTAACCTTCGTCCAACTGATCCCTTCCGGGAACTGCGGGTCGAGGAAGAAATGCCTGTATCCGGGCGAGTTTTCGTCGGGAACTATGCCTCCCAAGGCCTGGTAGAACCAGGTGCCGATACCGTTGTAACAGTTGTGGATATGGCTGGCGCGGGCGCCCGGACGGCGGTCTTCGTGCCATTCCTCCCAGGTGGCGGTAGCTCCGTTTTCTATCATGTACAGATATCCGGGATAGTCCCTCTGGCGCAGGATTGTCGCCATCAGGTCGGCCTTGTGCTCGCGTACGCACCATTCCGTAAAGACCGGAACTCCGACAAGACCGACGGCTATGTGGCCCTTGTATTTCCCGTAGGAGAGTTCTTCAAGTTTCCTGTTGACCTTTTCCCTGAGGGAGTCGGGAACGGCCCCGACGAGGGAGGCATAGGCGATGTCCACCGGGACACCACTTCCGTAGGTGTTATCCTTAGGATTGAAGAACTTCTCATGTATCAGTGAGTTGACCTTGTCCCGGCGGGCCGCGAACTCCTGTGCTTCGTCACCTTTCCCGAGCCAGCTTGCGATCCGGGACATGTTGGCCATGACGTCGCTGACCACGCACTGGGCGAGAAGTGAGATGGATGTCTCGTCGGTAGGATCGATCCCTGTGCCTCTGGGAGGAATCCAGTCTCCGAGGAACCACTGCCTGTATGAGGTCTGGGGCCATTTGCCGAGAAGGCCGTCGGTGGTGTACCTGTCCACATAGGTGAGCCATTTCTTCATGTCTTCGTAGCGGCGTTCCACCATCCGGCCGTCGCCGAAATTGAGCAGGGTCCTCCAGGGAGCCTTTACGATGAAAGCGCACCAGTACGGTCCTCCGCCGGCGAAATACTCCGGGGCCGTGTGGGGAAGGCTTCCGTCTTCGTGGATTACGTCTCCCCAGGCCTGGAGCCAGTTGTAATAGAGTGGAGAGACATCGTACATTGTCTGGATGGACATGGTGCTGGAGTTGCCGTCGCCGCCGTAGCCTAGCCTCTCTATATGCGGGCAGTCCACCATGTATCCGCTGAAGGCAAGGCAGCGGAATGTGTTCCTGATCATGTCGTGGACGGCGTTGAGCCCTTCGTCCGAACACTCGAAAGAGGAAGCGGGGGAGTATCCTCCGGAAATCTGCAGGGCAGTGCACTGCGGCTCCGCTTCGAGATTGCTTATCTTGATATACCTGTAGGCCTTGTAGTTGAATTTGTTGCAGAAGACCTCGGCGTCCCCGCCCCTGGCGATGTAGGTGTCCCTCTGCTCCCTCTGGCATTCAAAGGGAAGGCCCTCGAAAAAGTGGTCGGAATACTCGAGGACGACTTCCTGGCCTTCCGTGAGACCCTTCATCTTAACCTCAGCCCATCCGGTAATATCTTTCCCTATATCCACCAGCCAGGATCCGTCTTCCTGCCTAACCGTACTGACGGCTGCGAACCGGTCGATGATCACATTGGGCTCGCACATCTGCGGGGTGCACATCATCCCCTCCACGGTAATCTCTTCGCTTCTTTTCCATTCCCTGGCGTCAAGGGAAGCCGCATCCATCGAAGAGAGGCATGTGCGGCCGTCAACCCGTTCTCCTCCGAATTCCCCGGGAGACCAGGTGCCGGTGTCGGTGTATCCTCCGGGTGTGTATTCCCACGAAGAATCAGTGCTGGCGAATACCTTGCGCAAACCGTCCTTACCGGCTGCGCTGATGTCGGCCAGGACAAGAGGCCCTTCGCATGGTAATGTGTTGAAAACGTTCCTCTTGTACCATCCGGACCCGGCCCAGATAACTATGTCGGCCTCTCCCGATTTCAGGTAAGGCGTAATGTCGTATGTCACCGACAGGGACCTTTTGCTGAACTGGCTCACTGCCGGTGCCATGACCTGGTCGGATACCTTTTCCCCGTTGACGTAGAGTTCGTGGTAGCCGAGAGAATTGACGGTAACAAAGATATCTTTTCCCTTCGGTACGGACACTTTCTTGCGGAAGGCCGGACTCGGGACCCCGTCTCCGGCACGCAGGTATCTGCCATTCATGCCGTCGATGAAACCTATGCCGAACATGGCCGGTTCCGACCATTCCGAGGCTATGCCCCTGGAGTCCCATGAGCGGACCCTCCACCAGCATAGCTGGCCGGCCTTAAGTTTCCTGCCCTCATAAGGAATCATGACTTGGCTGTCGGACAGTACCTTGCCGGATTTCCAGAAGTCTGCCTTGCCGGATTCGAGCTTCCTGCGCGAAGACGCTACCTGGATTTCATGTGCCGTCTGGCAATCCCCGTCGATGGAAGATATGAGTTTGTAGCTGAAATGGGGGGATGCCGAATCTATAGCGAGGGGGTCGGTAAGATTCTCGCATTTGAGGCTGGTGACTTTCAGGGTTGATTCTTCCCCGGGGGTAGAGGTTTCTTTGCACGCGGAGACTGCAAAGAGGACGGCGAGTGCCGTCAGGACCGTGGTTAGGAGATATTTCATGTGGTCAGGGTATAAAAAGGCCGGAGCTGTTTACGCCCCGGCCTTTGATTTAAGGATACTAGAGTTCGCTCATCTGGTTCTCGTACTCGTCCTTGCGGCCGACGATGATGTCCTGGTAGTCGCTGAGTCCCGTTCCGGCGGGAATCAGGTGACCGCAGATGACATTCTCCTTGAGGCCCTCGAGGTCGTCGATACGGGCGCGGATGGCAGCTTCGCTCAGAACCTTCGTGGTCTCCTGGAAGGAGGCTGCGGAGATGAAGCTGTTCGTACGCAGTGCGGCGCGGGTGATGCCCTGGAGCACCTGCCTTGCCGTTGCTGAACGGGCTTCGCGGGCGACGATGGGCTTGAGACCCTGCCTGAGGAGGGATGAGTTCTCGTTTTCGAGGTCGCGGGGCGAGAGGATGTCACCTTCTTCGATGTCCCTTCCGTTAACCTGGAGTTTGGAATCTCCTACGCTCAGGACATATTTCTTTCCGAAGATGGCATCGTTGACATCCCTGAAGTTCCAGTTGTCCACGAGTTCCTCGGGGAGGAATTCGGTGTCGCCCGGATCCAGGATTTCCACCTTGCGCATCATCTGCCTCACGATGATCTCGAAATGCTTGTCGTTGATCTTCACGCCCTGGAGACGGTAGACGGCCTGCACCTCGTTCACGATGTATTCCTGGGCCTTGACCGGTCCGAGGATGCCGAGGATGTCGGTAGGGGAGACTCCGCCGTCGGAAAGCCTGGTGCCTGCCTTGACGTAGTCGTTTTCCTGCACGAGGATCTGCTTGGTCATCGGGACGAGATAGGTCTTGCTGTCTCCGCTGCGGTTGGTGACGGTGATCTCGCGGTTGCCCCTCTTGATCTTGCCCATAGTGACGTCGCCGTTGATTTCGGCGATGATGGCAGGGTTGGAAGGGGTGCGTGCTTCGAAGAGTTCGGTAACCCTCGGGAGACCTCCGGTAATATCGGAGGACTTGCCGATGGCGCGGGGAATCTTGATGATGATGTCTCCGACCTTCACTGCATCACCGTCATTGGCCATGATGTGGGCGCCGACGGGAAGGTTGTAGGACTTGACGGTGTTGCCGCCGGCATCCACCACCTCGATGGTGGGGTTCTTGGTCCTGTCCCTGGCCTCGATGATGACCTTGTCCCGGTTGACAGAGTACTCGTCTGCGACTTCCTCACGGAAGGTGACGCCGTCTATCATATTGGAGAAACGGAGCTTACCGTCGCTTTCAACGATGGTGATGGCGTTGTAGGGATCCCATTCGCAGATGAGGTCGCCCTTTCCTACCTTGTCGCCGTCCTTCTTGTAGAGGGTGGCGCCGTAGGGAACGTCGTAGTGGGAGTAGGTGATACCCGTAGTCTCGTCGATGATGCTCACCTCGGTCATACGGCTTACCACAATATCCTGTACGCTGCCATCGTCACCTGTACGCTGGATGGTCCTGAGTTCTGTGAACTGGAGCTTGCCTACGTACTTGGACTCAATGGTGGAATCGGCTGCCGTGCTGGAAGCCGTACCACCTACGTGGAAAGTACGGAGGGTGAGCTGTGTACCAGGCTCACCGATGGACTGGGCGGCGATGACTCCGACGACTTCACCCTTCTCAACCATGCGGCTGGTGGCGAGGTTGCGTCCGTAGCACTTTGCGCAGACTCCCTTGCGGGATTCGCAAGTGAGGACGGAACGAATCTCCACCTGCTCGATGGGCAGGGTGTCGATGAGTGCGGCGACGTCTTCCTTGATCTCCTCGCCGGCGGGGAGGATGAGCTCTCCGGTGCGGGGATTGAAGATGTCGTGAACCGACGTCCTTCCGAGAATCCTCTCACCGAGGGATTCAACAACCTCGTCCTTGTTCTTGATGGCAGTGGCCACAAGTCCGCGGAGGGTGCCGCAGTCTTCTTCGGTGATGATGACGTCGTGGGACACGTCCACGAGACGGCGGGTGAGGTAACCTGCATCAGCGGTCTTGAGGGCGGTATCGGCCAGACCCTTGCGGGCTCCGTGGGTGGAGATGAAGTACTCGATCACGGACATTCCCTCCTTGAGGTTGGAAACGATCGGGTTCTCGATGATTTCATTTCCGGCCGCTCCGGACTTCTGGGGCTTGGCCATAAGGCCTCGCATTCCGCAGAGCTGCTTGATCTGCTGGGTGGAACCGCGGGCTCCGGAGTCCAGCATCATATAGACGGGGTTGAAGCCCTGCTGGTCGGCGGAGATCTGCTTCTCCACGATGCCGGTGAGCTTGTTGTCTATCGAGGTCCAGAGGTCGATCACCTTGTTGTAGCGCTCGTTGTTGGTGATGAAGCCCATCGCATAGTTGCTCTTGATGTCTTCCACCTGACGGTAGCCTTCGTCGATGAGGCCTACCTTCTCCTTGGGGATGATGACGTCTCCGAGGTTGAAGGAAATGCCGGCGCGGAAGGCCTGGTCGTATCCGAGGTTCTTAATGTCGTCCAGGAACTTGGCGGTGCGGGTGACACCTGTGTTCTTGATGACCTCGGTGATGATCTTGCGGAGGGCCTTCTTGCCGAGCACGTCGTTTACGAAAGGAACTTCGTCAGGGATGTACTGGTTCACGATGATCCTTCCGGCCGTGGTCTTGACGATCTGGGTTCCCTTGGTGGGATCCTGTTTGTCAGCGGGAATACGCACGTTTATCTGGGCGTGCATGTCGATGGCTTTCTCGTCGTATGCCACTATTACCTCTTCGGGGCCGTAGAAGGTCATGCCTTCACCCTTGGCTCCGGGACGTACCTTCGTAATGTAGTACAGACCGAGCACCATGTCCTGCGAAGGAACGGTGATAGGGGTTCCGTTGGCAGGGTTCAGGATGTTCTGGCTTCCCAGCATGAGGATCTGGGCCTCCATGATGGCGGCGTTCCCAAGCGGGAGATGTACGGCCATCTGGTCACCGTCGAAGTCGGCGTTGAAGGCGGTACAGGACAGAGGGTGGAGCTGGATGGCCTTTCCCTCGATCATCCTGGGCTGGAAGGCCTGGATACCGAGCCTGTGAAGGGTAGGCGCACGGTTGAGAAGAACGGGATGACCCTTCATCACGTTCTCGAGGATATCCCAGATGACGGGATCCTTGCGGTCCACGATCTTCTTGGCGCTCTTCACTGTCTTTACGATGCCCCTCTCGATGAGTTTCCTGATGATGAAGGGTTTGTAAAGTTCGGCCGCCATGAATTTGGGAAGACCGCATTCGTGCATGTTGAGTTCGGGTCCTACGACGATAACCGAACGTGCGGAGTAGTCGACCCTCTTTCCGAGGAGGTTCTGGCGGAAGCGTCCCTGTTTGCCCTTGAGGCTGTCGGAAAGGGACTTGAGAGCCCTGTTGGACTCGCTCTTCACGGCGGAAGACTTCTTGGAATTGTCGAAGAGGGAATCAACGGCTTCCTGAAGCATGCGCTTCTCGTTGCGGAGGATCACTTCGGGGGCCTTGATGTCTATGAGCTTCTTCAGGCGGTTGTTCCTGATAATCACCCTCCTGTAGAGGTCGTTCAGGTCGGATGTGGCGAAGCGGCCGCCGTCGAGGGGAACGAGGGGCCTCAGGTCGGGAGGTATCACGGGGATGACCTTCATGATCATCCACTCGGGGCGGTTGATTCCGCTTGATTCGAGGAACCACTTCACGACGCTGAGCCTCTTGAGGAGTTCGGTCTTCCGCTGCTGGGAGCCTTCTTCCCTCATCCTCTGGCGAAGCTGCTTGGCTAGCTCTTCCACGTTGATCTCCTTGAGGAGGTCATAGATGCCTTCGGCACCCATCTTGGCCGAGAACTTGCGGGGATCGTCATCAGCGAGCTCGTCGTTGTCGGGAACCCTTGCGAGAGCTTCGAGGTATTCGTCCTCGGAGAGGAGGTCCATCTTCTCGAGTCCGGTCTCGCCGGGCTTGATGACTATGTACTTCTCGAAATAGATGACGGACTCCAACTTCTTAGCGGGAAGGCCGAGGAGGGCGCTGATCTTGTTGGGAGCCGATTTGAAATACCAGATGTGGGCCACGGGAACGGTGAGGGAGATGTGTCCCATCCTTTCCCTGCGTACCTTCTTCTCGGTAACCTCGACGCCGCAGCGGTCGCAGACTATTCCGCGGTAGCGGATCCTCTTGTATTTGCCGCAATAGCATTCGTAATCCTTGGTAGGACCGAATATCTTTTCGCAGAAGAGGCCGTCCCTCTCGGGCTTGTATGTCCTGTAGTTGACCGTCTCGGGCTTCAGGACCTCTCCGTAGGACCTGTTGGTAATGTCCTCGGGAGATGCCAGGGAAATGCTGATACTCTGGAAGTTGCTCTTTACCTTTGTTTCTTTGTTATTGAAAGTAGGCATATCTTCTTGTCTTCAAAGTGTCTGTGATTAATCCAAAGTGACCTTGAGTCCGAGACCGCGGAGTTCGTGCAGGAGCACGTTCAGGGACTCGGGAATGCCGGGTGTCGGCATGGGATCTCCCTTGACGATGGCCTCGTAGGTCTTGGACCTGCCGGTCACGTCATCCGACTTGACGGTGAGTATTTCCTGAAGCGCGTTTGCGGCTCCGAAGGCCTCCAGGGCCCATACCTCCATTTCTCCGAACCTCTGGCCTCCGAACTGTGCCTTACCGCCGAGAGGCTGCTGGGTGATGAGGGAGTACGGTCCGATGGACCTCGCATGCATCTTGTCATCGACCATATGGCCGAGCTTTATCATATAGATGACACCGACGGTGGCGGGCTGGTCGAACCAGTCTCCGGTGCC
>CACXFP010000262.1 GCA_902766985.1 uncultured Bacteroidia bacterium
GCATCTGGATCTGACAGGAAAACAAAACTTGAAATATCTCGACTGTTCCGGTACACAAATCGCTATGCCTGACCTTGCTGAGTGCAAGAACCTTATTGAGCTGAATATCAGCTGGAAGTGGGCATGGTTCTGGTATCCCACCCCTTATTGGAACATCATTGACGTCAGTATGCTTCCTAACCTGACCAAACTGAAATGCTCACAACGCAAACCCACATGGGTTTTGATTGTTTCCTCCAATCAGGTCATAGAAGGAGTAACACGGAACCGGTCGTACGAGATAATCCCGGAGGAAACCGAAATCCTCGTTGTAGACAGCTCTGCAACCGTGGGCGATCTTCGTTTTGTTTCAGATGAGAATCATGCGCCAGTGTATGGAGTTTGTCCAACAAATTGTGGAGGACCGGATGACGAATATCCTACGGATTTATTCAATGTTCCATACTCTATGGAATACTTCGAGGATAGGCTCGAAACTGTTTACTCTTTCAAATCTCCCCTGTTCATCATCAATGATCATGTTTTCAGAGGAAGCCCTGGGATTACAGAGCTCTATCTCCCTTCCAGCTTAAGAAGAATAGGTGCCTATTGTTTCGCGGATTGTGTCTACATGGAACGCATCGTCTGTCTGGCAGATAATCCTCCGGAGGGGAGCAACAACATGTTCACCAACACCGGGAACGCACCGATTTATGTCCCGGCGGAGTCGGTGGAGAAGTATCGGACGGCCCAATTCTGGAGCGAATATGCCGACAGGATTTTCAGTTTGAACGAAATGAGCGAATAAACGACGATAATTATGAAAGAAAACAAGATACCTGAACTGGCCAGACTCATCCAGATGGTGGAAGAACGGTATGGCAGGAAAGTCAATACTTCTACCGAATTCGAAGCGCTGTCCGTCACCATCGAACGGGCAACGGGGGAACTGGTTTCGGCTTCTACTCTGAAACGCCACTGGGGATATGTGTCCCTGCGTCCCAGTCCGAGGATTGCAACCCTGGACGTCCTGTCCCGTTTCATAGGTTATGCCTCTTTTTCCGCATTCTGCGATATGCTAAAGTCCGACCCATCAGAAACTTCCGGTTTTTACACCACCCGGTTTGTCGTTTCGGAAGACCTGGAAAAGGGTGCTACTGTCGTTATCGGATGGGCACCGAACAGGCTCGTCACCCTCGAGTACCTCGGGGACTCTTCTTTCCGTGTGGTCAGGAGCGAGAACTCGAAACTCCGGAGCGGGGATGAGTTCAGCGCATCGCAGTTCATGATGGGCTATCCCCTGATTGTGGACAGAATCCTTCGGGATGGGGAATACACACCCTCTTATATCGCTGCCAAGGTGGATGGGCTCAATCTTCTGGAAGTCAAGAAGGTAGGCTCCTAGTCGAACAGGTCGGTAGCCTGGCGGAAGAGTTCGTCGATGACGGCGGCGTCAACCTGCTCCTCGGTCTTTGAGGAGGTCGCCGGCGTTTCCTGAGCTTTGGGAGTATTCTTTGCCTTCGCATTTCCCGAGGCTTTAGGAGTGACAGGTTCCGCAGAAGGCTTAGCCGGCGTTTCCGGCTGAGCTGCCGGGGTTTCTTCCTGTTTTGCATTGACCACCACCGTACTGTCCGCCTGTATCTTGACAGGAGCCGCAGGTTCTTTTTCCCATCCTCCGAAAAAAGCCAGCAGGGCCAGGATTGAAACAATGAGAACAGCTGCAATGCCTCCGAAAAGCCGGGAGGAACTGTGAATCGACTTTTTGACCTGTGCGGCAGAAGAAAACCTCACAGACGGCACTGATTCACAGCATTTACGCGCTATCCTGTGATATTTCCTAGACAACCGGGACATGATCACCCCGAGGGAATAGATGTCGCTCCTTACATCGGCCTGTCCCCCGTTCAGGACTTCCGGGGCTGTGTATTCCACTGTCCCTGCAGGACTTTTCAAGATAGAATGGGCATCGGTGTCGGACAATCCGAAATCTATGATCTTGACATTGTCGCCCTTGTATGTGACCATGATGTTTGAAGGCTTGAGGTCACGATGGATGATCTGCTTGGAATGAATATAGGTCAGCGCATCGCACAGGTTGTCAAGGATATGGTCGGTTAAATCTTTCGAAGGGTTCTCCTTCACTATGACTTGCTCGAGTGACCGGCCGTCCACCCATTCCATCTCTATGCAGTTGCCCAGGCCCTCGACCTTCGTGAAGGAGTAGTATTCGCAAATGTTGATATGGTCGAGGGTGTAGCCTATTTCGAATTCTTTCCGAAGGATATTTTCATACAAGGCGTCGCCCCTGTGCTCGGGTTTGAGGCATTTCAGGGCCCGGAAACGTCCTCCCCTGTCGATACGGAAAACGTCGCAGAATCCATGCTCCGAGCTATGGATGAGTTTGAGCGAAGCAAGGCCTTCCTGCGAAGAGAATTCGGGTATCGAAAAAAAGGATGAACTGTCTTCCATTCATGTGGCTAAAAGTCCTCAAATTTACACATTAATTTGCTATTTTTGTATTTATGCACGCGCTGAAACTATATTTTACGGCATTATTCGTCCTGTTCGCAGCCTGGACCGCCTCGGCCCAAACCA
>CACXFP010000263.1 GCA_902766985.1 uncultured Bacteroidia bacterium
CGCCCTTGGAAGACGTAAATCAGCTGTGGCCCGTGTTTATCTTTCTGCCGGAAAAGGCAACCTTACGATCAACGGCCGTACCCTCGACGAGTACTTCAAAGAGGATTCCCTCCGTTACATCGTGAACCAGCCTTTCACGGTTACCGGTACTGAAGGTCAGTTCGACGTCAAGATCAACCTTGACGGCGGCGGTACCAAAGGCCAGGCAGAGGCAGTCAGGCTCGGAATCTCCCGCGCACTTTGCGAGGTTGACAAAGAGGCTTACCGTCCTGCACTCAAGGCAGCCGGCTTCCTCACACGCGATGCGCGCGAGGTCGAAAGGAAGAAGCCTGGACGTCCAGGTGCACGCAAGCGCTTCCAGTTCAGCAAACGTTAGTCGCAGAACTGATTACACCCAGAGTACAGTCCGGTTCAAATTCTACATATGCGGAATGCCGCGACTGCGGAAAATCAGGCAGATCTTTCGCAACGCTGCGTAAAAGCTACTCCTGATTGATGAAAAGAGGTCCCGGAAGGGACGAAACACAAAAACAAAGCAAACAAATGTCAAGAACAAATTTCCAGGAATTGCTCGATGCGGGTGCACACTTCGGACATCTTGCCCGTAAGTGGAACCCCAAAATGGCTCCCTATATCTTCGACCAGAAGAACGGGATCCATATCATCGACCTCCACAAGACCGTCATCAAGGTTGACGAGGCCGCTGATGCAATGAAAGAACTTGCCCGCTCGGGACGCAAGATACTTTTCGTGGCCACGAAGAAGCAGGCCAAGGAAATCGTCGCTGAGAAGGCAACGTCCGTGAATATGCCTTACATCACGGAGCGCTGGGCTGGTGGCATGCTCACCAACTTCCCCACGATCCGCAAGGCTGTCAAGAAGATGAACACCATCGACAAGATGAAGGAAGATGGTACGTTCGACAAGCTCGCCAAGAGGGAAAGGCTCCAGGTCTCCCGCCAGAGGGAAAAACTCGAGAAGAACCTTGGCTCCATCAAGGACATGAACAGGCTCCCGTCAGCCCTTTTCATCGTTGACATCCAGAAGGAAGCCAACGCCGTCAAAGAGGCTAACCGCCTCAACATCCCGGTATTCGCAATGGTTGACACATGTTGCGATCCCACGCCGATTGATTATGTAATACCGGCTAATGACGATGACGGAAAGGCCATCGATGTCATTCTCGGTGCCCTCTGCCAGGCCATTCAGGAAGGCCTTGAGGAGCGCAAGCTCGAGAAGGACAAGGAGGAGGAGACCGAGGAAGTCGCCAAGGCTGCACCCAGGAAGCTCCGCAGCCGCAGGGATGCCCGCAAGGTTGACGTAGAGGCTGCTCCCGAGGCCGAGAAGGTCGAGGATGCCCCTGAGAAGGCCGAAGAAGCTCCCGCTGAATAATTTACCCATTAAAGCAAAGAGAAAATGACTATCACAGCAGCTGACGTAATGAAGTTGCGCAAGATGACTTCAGCCGGCATGATGGACTGCAAGAATGCTCTCATCGAGGCTGAAGGCGACTTCAACAAAGCCATGGACATCATCCGTGAGAAGGGCAAGCTGGTAGCCGCCAAGAGGGCCGACAGGGAGACCACCGAGGGTGGAGTCGCTGTCCGCGTCCAGGATGGCAAAGGCGTTCTGGTCTGCCTGGGTTGCGAGACTGATTTCGTTTCCGCCACCGCAGATTTCAAGGCTCTCCTCGGAGAGATCGCCGATGCGGCCATTTCTACCTATCCGGCAGATGCAGAGGGTCTTAAGGCAGCTTCTTGCTCGAATGGCCACACTGTTGAAGAGGAGATCTCCAACCAGACCGGAAAGACCGGTGAGAAGCACGTGCTCGCTTACTACGGTTCGCTCGAGGCTCCGTGCATTTGCTCATATGTCCACTTCAACAACAAGCTCGGAGCTATCGTTTCCTTCAACAAGGAAGTTCCCGCTGAGCTGGGCAGGGCAATCGCCATGCAGGTCACTTCCATGAATCCTGTTTCCGTTTCCGAGGAAGACTGCCCGAAAGAGGTTGTCGAGAAGGAGCTCGCCATCTACAAGCAGCAGATGGCTGAGGATCCCAAGATGGTCGGCAAGCCGGAGGCTGTTCTCGAGAACATCGCCAAGGGCAAGCTCGCCAAGTTCTACAAGGAGAACACCCTCGAGGCACAGGATTTCGTCCAGAGCGACGAGAAGGTTTCCGTCAAGGACTACATGAAGTCCGTTGACAAGGAGATCAAGGTCCTTGCTTTCAGGCGTTATTCCCTGACTGACTAAGATCCTTCACAGAGAATTCTGATATGGGGATGGCCACTTAGGCCATCCCCATTTTTTTGTTGCGTTACCGTTACGATTTCGTCCCTTGTCCACAGAATGAGAGTTCCTTCGGCGTCTGCCCCGGGGCGGATTCGCCTCATGCGTCGCCGATCGGCTCCAAATCGGCTCATCCGCCCCGGGGAAGACGCCGGTCATAGCACCTTGTGGAGCTTAAAAACCTGAAGATCAGAGACTAAAACATAGTGGCAGGGGCCTGATTCCGA
>CACXFP010000264.1 GCA_902766985.1 uncultured Bacteroidia bacterium
AGGTACGAACTTCGCGACATCTTCAACGATGACCTCTCCCTTGTAGGCGGGGTCGAGAACCTGCTTCTGCATGACTCCGCTGCGGACCGTTGCCATCTGGGGCCTGTGGTCAGGGTTTACGATGGTGGCGACGATGTTGCCTCCGAATGCGGGCCTTATCTGATAGAGAAGATCGGTATAGTGCTTTCCGGACTTGATGTCGTCATAGTCTCCGATCTCAAGCTGGGTGCAGTCGGCGGTAAGACCGCTTGTAAGGGATGAGGAGACGCGGGGGCCGAGGTCGCGGCCGATTACGGTGGCGCCCATGAGGCAGATCTGCGGCTGCTCCCTCTTGAAAAGGTTCACGAGGATGTCCGTGTGGGGGGCGGACGTGTAAGGGAAGAGCCCCGGGGCATCGAAAATGAAGAGTTTGTCCACTCCGTAGGGGAGGATCTGTTCCTCGACCTTTCCGGTGATCCCTTCACCGGCCACTACGGCATTGAGCTGTACCCCAAGCCTGTCCGCAAGCTTGCGGCCCTTGGTGAGGAGCTCCTGGGATACTTCGGCAACCTTGGTGCCTTCTATTTCGCAATATACAAATACGTTGTTCATGGCACTATCCGATTATCTTTTCATCCAGCAATTCCTTGATAAGACCGTTCACATCGGCGTCGCTGCCGGTGAGGGTCTTGCTTTCCTTGGCCTGGAACACGATGTTCTGGACCGCCTTCACCTTGGTCGGGGAACCTGCGAGACCGCATTGGCCGGGGTCCCCGTCGATGTCGGCAACGCTCCACTGGTTCAGGTTGAGCCAGGGTTTCTGCTCATAGAGGTAGTCGTATGTTGTGTCCCTCTGAGGCGCATTTACCGGAACTGGCGCAAGCTCGAGGGGGCACGCCGCGCGTTTGTACTTCATCACGAGACGGGCGTTGGCGGGCCTGCAGGGTTCGGCGCTGCCGTTCACGGTGATAAGTATGGGAAGTGGAGCCTTCACGGTCTCGACTCCTCCGTCGATATGGCGGCGGATGGTGGCGACACCGTCCTCTATCCCGAGGATCTCTTCAGCGTATGTGACCTGGTTGAGTCCGAGTTTCTGAGCCACCTGGGGACCAACCTGTGCGGTGTCTCCGTCGATGGCCTGGCGGCCTCCTATCACGATGTCCACATTGCCGATTTTCTTGATGGCGGTGGCGAGGGCATAGGATGTCGCGAGAGTGTCGGCGCCGGCGAAAAGCCTGTCGGAAAGGAGCCAGCCTGTATCGGCTCCGCGATAGAGTCCCTGGCGGATTATCTCTCCGGCCCTGGGAGGGCCCATGGTGAGGACTCCTACGGTGGAGCCCGGATTCTGCTCTTTAAGACGGAGGGCCTGCTCGAGCGCGAGAAGGTCGTCCGGATTGAAAATGGCGGGCAGGACGGCCCTGTTGACCGTTCCTTCCGCCGTCATGGCATCCTTGCCTACGTTCCTGGTGTCAGGAACCTGTTTGGCGAGGACAACGATGTTGTATTTCATTTTATTCAGGTTTTGGTAAACAGTCCACAAAGATAGTAAAAATATCTTTATGGTCTAGTACCATAACCCGGGTCAGAGCCTGATCAAGGCTTTTGACGCCCGTCCGTCGATGCAGATGGTAAGGGGAGAAGGCAGTTTTACCCGGCGGACAAACGCGCTTTCATACACTGCAGGAAGCGAGTCGAGCTGCCCGATGTCGAACATGTCCCCGGGACGGGAATAGGGATCTACGCTGACGTATCCCACATTGAATGAGGTCATGTTCTGGAAGAAATGGGAGCCTTGGCTGGGATCCGGGCGGAACGAGTCCAAGGCGCACTCCACCACGGCCTTGACCTCGGATATGTCTCCCCATCTGACGGGTACCCCGAGCGAGGGAATCGAAGACCCCCATCGGCCGTAGCCGATAAGGACGTAACCGCGGTTCTCCGCCCTCATGGCGGCGTTCAAGGCTGCTATCTCGGAAGCTATCTCCCTGGTATGCAGGTTGTCGAAGGCTTCCGGACGGAGATATATGACATCTTCCACACCTTCGGTGAATCCGGTTCCCAGGGCGCTTGAGGAAAGGACGACGGGATTGGAGCAGTCCACCTTGTCCCAGTCCACTTCCGTAGAGGCGCCGTCTGATGATATAGGTCTTATTTGCAATACGTTGAAAAGTGCGCGCCCCCTGAGCTCGTCGGAATCGGAGGGGGAGAGTTCCGCGGCGAATTCAATTTCAACGTCGCACCTCATTTCCTC
>CACXFP010000265.1 GCA_902766985.1 uncultured Bacteroidia bacterium
CCTCCGCGAACCGTCTGGATGCGGCGGATTCCGCCCTGCGGCTCCTTGAAACCAAGATTTCCGCCACCGATCCCAGGAATGTCCTGAGGAGGGGCTTCTCACTCGTGCTGGACCAGGACGGGGTCAGGATGACCGGAGCGGAAGGCAGGTCCCCGGGCGACCGCCTGTCCGTAGTGTTCTCCGACGGCCGCATCGGCGCCGTCATCGATACCGTGATAAAAGAGAGTCAGGTTGGTGATTAAAATTTTTGCCAATGGAAAAATTCGATTATGCCAGGGCGATGGCTGAACTTGAAGGAATCGCCGCCAAGGTCGAGGACCCGAAGACCAGCCTCGACGATATAGGAGCCCTTGTAAAACGCTCGTCCGAACTTGTCAAGTCCTGCAGGGAGTATCTCAGGACTGTTAGGGAAGACATTGAAAAGGAGGAGGAGTGATGGGAAGGATGATTTATGATACCGATCCGTACCTGGCACCGTTCAAGCCGGCCATAGACGCCCGGCACCGGAGGATACTGGCCGCGAAAAAACGGTTCTCCGTGGACGGCTCGCTGGCAAAGGGGATCAACAACCATCTGTATTACGGCCTCCATCGTCAGGAGGATGGCTCGTGGGTATTCCGTGAATGGGCACCTAATGCCACCAGGATCCACCTCATAGGGGAATTCAACAACTGGAAACGTACCCCGGCCTGGGAACTCAGGGCTGTCGGCGGAGGGAACTGGGAGATCGTCCTGCCGGATTTCGCCCTTTCCCACGGGGACCTGTACAAACTTTTCATCGAATGGCCCGGCGGCGGAGGGGAGAGGCTCCCCGCCTATGTCACCCGTGTGGTCCAGGACCCGGACACGAAGATCTTCTCCGCCCAGGTCTGGGCCCCGGAAAAACCCTACGGGTGGAAATATCCCCGTGCCGGGAAGCGGCCGAATCCGCTTATCTACGAATGCCATATCGGCATGAGTTCCGAGGAGGAGAAAGTGTCCACCTTCAATGAGTTCCGCGAAGATGTACTTCCCAGGATCGCCCGGCTGGGATATGATGTCATCCAGATAATGGCGCTTCAGGAGCACCCTTATTACGGTTCCTTCGGATACCAGGTTTCCAATTTCTTCGCCCTAAGTTCCCGGTTCGGGACCCCGGAGGAGTTCAAGGCTCTCGTCGACGAGGCCCACAGGCTCCATATCGCCGTAGTCATGGACATAGTCCATTCCCATGCGGTGGACAACGAGGCTGAAGGCCTGAGCATGTTCGACGGCCGCGAAGACCTCTACTTCCATAAAGGACCGCAGGGGAGGCACCCCGCCTGGGGCTCCCGCTGTTTTGATTACGGGAAGGACGAGACCAAATGTTTCCTCCTGTCCAACTGCAAATTCTGGATGGAGGAATACCGTCTTGACGGGTTCCGGTTCGACGGGGTGACCAGCATGCTTTATTGGGACCACGGCCTCGGAAAAGACTTCGTGGGATACGACAATTATTTCAATTCCGGGGTGGACGAGGAGGCCGTGACCTACCTCGCCCTCGCGAACATCCTGGTGAGGGAGCTGGATCCGAATGCCATAACGATTGCGGAGGATGTCAGCGGAATGGCAGGCCTGGCGGCTCCTTTGTCTGCAGGTGGAGTAGGCTTCGGATTCAGGATGGCCATGGGGATCGCAGACCACTGGATTAAGTGGATAAAGGAGAAAAGCGACGAGCAGTGGAGCGTCGGGGAGATGTGGTACGAGCTGACCAACAAGCGTTCCGATGAAAAGACGGTGAGTTACGCCGAGTGCCACGACCAGGCTCTTGTCGGAGACAAGACCCTGATATTCAGGTTGATGGACAAGGAGATGTACTTCTCAATGAACACCGGTTCCATGAATCCTGTCGTAGACAGGGGCATAGCCCTCCACAAGATGATCCGCCTCGTGACCCTTGCCACCAGCGGCGGAGGGTACCTGAATTTCATGGGAAACGAGTTCGGGCATCCGGAATGGATAGATTTTCCCAGGGAAGGGAACGGATGGTCCTATGCCCATGCCAGGAGGCAATGGTCCCTTTCGGAGCCTGATTATCTGAGGTACAGTTATCTGAGGAACTTCGACGAGGCCATGATCCACCTGTTCAAGGAGAAGAAGCTCCTTTCCTTCGCCCCTGTCCTGCTCACTGCCGACGAGCAGAAACAGATCCTGGTCTTCATGAGGGGGGACACCATCTTCGCCTTCAATTTCAACCCCTCGGAGTCGTTTTCCGATTACGGTTTTTCCGCTCCTGAAGGGGAATATGCCGTCATCCTCGACTCGGATGAAAAGAGATTCAACGGCTTTGACAGGATTCCTCCCGGAGAGACCCATTTTTCCATGGACGGGAAGTCCCCCAACGGGAACCAGGATTTCAGCCACACCCTGTTCCTTTATCTTCCGGCAAGATGCGCCCTGGTGTTGTCAAGAAAACGCCGGTAGCCTGGCCGAAGTAGTGAATATTTTTCCATTTTGCGAATTATTGAGTATCTTTGCGGCTGATTCAGAACAATATAAAATTTTAGTGATTTCAAATGGCTTTCTTGAAATTCAATAAGTCTCAGCTGGTGAACCTTTCCTACTCCTTGAAGAGGGAAATTATCTGCGCCAACAAGACGGGAGCGTACTGCAACACCTCCATCGTCACCTGCAACACCCGGCGCTACCACGGTCTTCTCGCCGTGCCGGTGGACTGCTTCGGCGGGGAGAAGCACCTGCTCCTCTCTTCCCTCGACGAGAGCCTGATAATGAACGGGAAACAGTTCAACCTCGGCATCCATTGCTATGGGGACATCTATGAGCCCCGTGGCCACAAATACATCGTTGATTTCAATGCGGACCCGATCCCTTCCATAACCTACAAGGTCGGCGAGATCGTTTTCCGCAAATCCATCCTTCTCGTCCCTGACAACGACCAGGTGATGATCCGTTTCGAGCTCTTGGAGGCTCCTGCGAAGGTAACCCTCCAGCTCAAGCCCTTCCTTGCCTTCAGGAACATACACGCCCTGACTAGCCAGAATCCGGATGCCAGGACGGCCGGCCGGAAGATCAAGGGCGGAATGGCCTGGAACCTGTATGAGGGATTTCCCGACCTCAACCTCCAGTTCAACTCGAAGGATGTGGTTTTTCACCCTTCGGGCTTCTGGTACAACGGCATCACTTATTCCGACGAGTATCGCCGCGGCTTCGACTGCAAGGAGGACCTCTTTGTCCCCGGCTGTTTCGAAACCGTGATGAAGGCCGGAGATTCGATAGTCTTCTC
>CACXFP010000266.1 GCA_902766985.1 uncultured Bacteroidia bacterium
ATTTTTTACGATGCCATCGACATGGTAGGCGAGAAGATGAAAGATTCTGACAAGGCTCCCATAGATATATGGAAGAAAGCTCTCGAAAACGTGACCCCTCAGATCGAGGTCAAGTCGCGTCGTGTAGGAGGTGCCAACTTCCAGGTGCCTACGGAGTTGCGTCCCGAAAGGAAAGTCTCTCTCTCCATGAAGAACCTCATCGGATACGCCCGTAAGCGCTCCGGCCACTCCATGGCCGAAAAACTCTGCGCCGAGATCATGGCCGCCTACAACAACGAAGGTGGCGCATTCAAGAGAAAGGAAGACATGCACAAGATGGCAGAGGCCAACAAGGCGTTTGCCCACTTCCGTTTCTAATCCGTCCGGCAGATAGATGGCAAAAAGAGATCTTCAATACACCAGGAACATCGGCATTATCGCCCACATCGATGCCGGTAAGACCACTACGTCCGAGCGTATCCTTTACTACACCGGCAAGATCCACAAGATCGGGGAAGTGCATGAAGGTGCAGCCACCATGGACTGGATGGTCCAGGAGCAGGAGAGGGGAATCACCATCACCTCCGCTGCCACCACGGCGTTCTGGCACTACAATGGGAAGACGTACCAACTGAACCTCATTGACACTCCGGGACATGTGGACTTCACCGTTGAGGTGGAGCGCTGCCTCAGGGTCCTGGACGGTTGCGTGGCCACGTTCGACGCTGTCGGACGCGTCCAGCCCCAGTCCGAGACCGTGTGGCGCCAGGCCGACAAGTTCCGTGTTCCCAAGATCGCATACGTGAACAAGATGGACCGAGTCGGTTCCGATTTCCTCGCATGCGTCGAGGATATCAGGAACAAGTTCGGAGCCAATCCTGTTCCCGTCTGCCTCCCTATCGGAGCAGAGGACAAATTCCAGGGAATCGTCGATCTGCTTGACCGCAAGGCCATAATCTACGATTCCGACAATACCGAAGTCATCAACTTCCGTGAAGAACCCGTCCCCGAAGACATGAAGGACGAGGTCGAGCTCTGGAGGGACAGGCTCGTGCAGTCTGCCGCCGAGTGCGACGACGCCCTTATGGAAAAATACTTCGAGGATCCGGACGGTGTCACGGTTGAAGAAATCATCGCAGCCCTCCGCAAGGGTACCATCGAAATGAAGCTGGTCCCTGCGACCTGCGGTTCCTCCTACAAGGACAAGGGCGTCCAGTTCCTCCTGGACTGCATCGTCCGTTACCTTCCTTCCCCGCTGGACATCGGCGCCGTCAAGGGCACCCATGTCATCACCGGGAAAGAAGAGGACCTCTTTGCAGATGCCGACAAACCCTTCTGCGGACTCGTGTTCAAGATTGCGACCGATCCTTTCGTAGGCCGTCTGGCTTATGTAAGGGCCTATTCCGGAACACTTGATTCCGGGACCTACGTCCTGAACACCCGCACCGGGAAGAAAGAGAGGGTAGCCAGGCTCTACCAGATGCATTCCAACCACCAGAACCCCATCGAGTCTCTGGAGGCGGGAGACATCGGAGCGGCCGTAGGCTTCAAGGACCTGCGCACAGGTGACACAATCTGCGACGAGCGTCATCCTATCTCCCTTGAATCAATGGAATTCCCCGATCCCG
Source organism: uncultured Bacteroidia bacterium (assembly GCA_902766985.1). Lineage (GTDB taxonomy): Bacteria > Bacteroidota > Bacteroidia > Bacteroidales > UBA932 > Cryptobacteroides. The sequence goes on from CACXFP010000266.1 coordinate 1,608, forward strand.
TCATCGGAATCGCAGTGGAACCCAAGACCCAGGGAGACCTTGACAAGCTCGGCGTGGCCCTTGCCAAACTTTCCGAAGAAGATCCGACCTTCACCGTCAAGTCCGACAATGAGACAGGCCAGACCGTCATCAGCGGCATGGGTGAGCTCCACCTCGACATCATCGTCGACCGTCTCCGCAGGGAGTTCGGAGTGGAGATCAACCAGGGCGCTCCCCAGGTCAACTACCGCGAGGCCGTCACGACCACTACCCAGTGGCGCGAGGTCTTCAAGAAGCAGACCGGCGGCCGTGGCAAATTCGCGGATATCATCTGCGAGATCGGACCTGCGGACGAAGGGGTCACCGGGCTCCAGTTCGACAACCAGGTCAAGGGAGGAAACATCCCGAAGGAATTCATACCCAGTATCCAGAAAGGCTTCGAATCGGCCATGTCCAACGGAGTTCTCGCAGGATATGAGGTCCAGTCCCTGAAGGTTACCGTCCTGGACGGATCCTTCCACCCGGTAGACTCCGACCAGCTGTCCTTTGAAATGGCCGGCCGTATGGCCTTCCGCCACGCCTGCCCCAAATGCCACCCGGTCCTCCTCGAACCCATCATGAGTCTCGAGGTTGTGACTCCGGAAGAGTATATGGGCGACATCGTGGGAGACCTCAACCGCCGCCGCGGGCAGATCAGCGCAATGGATGCGACCTCAAATGGGGCAAGGATAATCAAGGCGTTCGTTCCCCTGGCCGAACAGTTCGGCTATGTGACCGTTCTCCGTACCCTTTCCTCCGGCCGCGCCACCAGCACGATGACATTCGACCACTATTCCGAGGTTCCCGCAACCCTCGCCAAGACGATTGTGGAGAAAAGCGGATACCGTCTTCCGGAAGATGATTAATTTTGTATTTAATAATTAAAAGATATGAGTCAAAAAATCAGAATCAAGCTCAAATCCTTCGACCATTCGCTCGTCGACAAGTCGGCTGCGAAGATCGTTGATACGGTGAAGGCCAGCGGCGCAAAGGTCAACGGCCCCATTCCTCTTCCTACCAACAAGAAGATATTCACCGTGAACCGCTCGACTTTCGTCAACAAGAAAGCCCGCGAGCAGTTTGAACTCGACTCCTACTGCAGGCTCCTGGACATTGACGACAGCAACGCCAAGACCGTTGACGCCCTCATGAAGCTCGAGCTTCCTTCGGGAGTTGAAGTGGAGATCAAAGTCTGAAAAGATTTTGTAACTTTGTGAGCCGGTGTATTCCGGCGACAGCCCGGTTCTGCATGGCGTAGTACGCTCAGGCCGGTTCCGGTCCCATAGCTCAGTTGGTTAGAGCATCTGACTCATAATCAGGGGGTCGTAGGATCATGCCCTACTGGGACCACAAAAGGGGATTGCAGAAACTGCAATCCCCTTTTGCGTTCCCCGGGGG
>CACXFP010000267.1 GCA_902766985.1 uncultured Bacteroidia bacterium
AACCTCCGCGAAGCGATGTACCGGAACATCCAGAGGTTTTCTTTCTCCGACATCGACAAATTCGGAACGGCCTCGCTGGTGACCCGCATGACCACCGACGTGGCCAACATCCAGGGTGCCGTCCAGATGCTTCTGCGCGTTTCCTTCCGAGCCCCGCTCAACCTGGTGTCCAGCATCTTCATGTGCCTTTTCATAGACTCCCGCCTCTCCCTGATATTCCTGGTGGCGATGGCAGTGCTTACCTTCTGCCTTGCCATCCTCATTTCCAGGGCTGCGAAACTGTTCAAGAAAATATTCCCGAAATACGACGCCGTCAACCTTGTCGTGAAGGAGAACATCGATGCCATAAAGGTCGTCAAGGCCTATGCCAGGGAGCATCACGAAATGTCCAAGTTCGACAAGGCAGCCCTGTCCCTCTATGCCTTGAACGTCAAGGCGGAAAGCATCATGGCCCTGAACGGCCCGGTCATGAACCTGGTGGTGTATGGCTGCATGATCTCCCTGAGCTGGTTCGGAGCCCATCTTGTCGTGGGAGGGACCCTCACGACCGGTGAACTCACGTCACTCTTTACCTATGTCATGACCATCATGGGCTCCCTGATGATGCTCTCCATGATATTCGTCCACCTCACCCAGAGTGCCGCCAGCGGCAGCAGGATTGCGGAAGTCATAAATGAGGTCCCTGACATGCTCAACCCTGAAAATCCTGACACGGAGGTCCCTGACGGGAGGGTTGATTTCGACCATGTGTGCTTCTCATACAAGGCTGCGGGCGATGCCGGAGTCATAGACACTTCTTCACTGGAGTCCGGCGACTATGCCCTCAACGACATAGACCTTCATTTCGCTTCCGGCGAGACCATCGGGGTCATCGGAGGTACCGGCAGCGGAAAATCCACCCTGGGCTCCCTGATCTCCAGGCTGTATGATGCCACTGCCGGGACGGTGTCGGTAGGCGGGAAGGATGTGCGTTCTTACGACCAGAAGGCCCTCAGGCAGAAGGTGGTGACCGTACTCCAGCAGAGCCTGCTGTTCTCCGGGACAATCCTCGAGAACCTCCGCTGGGGCAATCCCGATGCCACGAGGGAAGAGTGCGTGGAAGCCTGCAAGGCGGCTTGCGCGGACGAGTTCATTTCCTCGTTCCCTGACGGTTACGACACGTTGATCGACCAGGGCGGGACCAATGTGTCCGGAGGCCAGAGGCAGAGGCTTTGCATCGCCAGGGCACTCCTGAAGAAGCCTGTAGTCCTGATCCTGGACGATTCCACCTCCGCTGTAGATACGGCCACGGATGCTGAAATCCGCCGCACTTTCGCGGAAAGGATTCCCGGGGTGACGAAGATCATCATCTCGCAGAGGATCCTGAGCATCAAGGACGCCGACAGGATCGTGGTCATGGATTCCGGAATGGTTGACGGTGTGGGCAGCCATGGTTGGCTCCTGGAGAACAATGAGATATATCACGACATCTGGTCCATGCAGACCTCCGGTGGCGAAGGCGACTTCGACGAGCCGGAAATGATTGCGAAGGAGGCGCTTGCGTAGGATTATGCCACCCGGATTCAATATGAACGACCGTTCCCGGAGCAGGGACGCGCGCATGATGGGTGCCAGCATCAGCGACCTCAAAGGCGCAGCTTCCGTATGGCGTCTGTTCTCCTTGATTTTCAAGCATTACAAGGTCGGTTTGCTGGTGGTGGCGGCCTGCATTGTGGTGTCCACCCTTGCCACCCTCGCATCAACCTTGTTCACAAAGACACTCATCGACGACTATATCCTCCCCATGGCGAACAGCGGCTCATCCGACTTTTCCCCGCTTGCCGTCGCCCTCGTCAAACTCGCCGCAGTCCTTCTCGTTGGAGTCGCGGCCTCGTATTCATACAACCTCATCATGATCCATGTGGGCCAGGGCACGATGCTGCGCCTTCGCAAATCCCTTTTCTCACACATGGAGTCCCTGCCCCTCAAATATTTCGACGACAATTCGCACGGGGACATAATGTCCGTCTACACCAATGACGTGGACACCCTGCGCCAGGTCATAGGCAGCACCCTTCCCAGACTGTTCCAGTCAGTCATGACCATCGTTTCCACCTTCGTGTCGATGATCGTACTGAGCCTTCCGCTCACCCTCGTTTCCATCCTGCTGGCCTTCATGATGTTCAAGGTGACGACCGGCCTCGGAAAACTTTCCAGGAAATATTTCACGGCCCGGCAGCGTAACCTTGGAAGGATGAACGGCTTCATAGAGGAGATGGTGTCGGGGCAGAAGGTGGTGAAGGCATATTGCCACGAGGAAGAGGCCATGAGGGATTTCAGCGCTCTCAACGAGGAACTCCGCGGAAGCGTCTACAATGCCAACAAGATTGCCAATATCGTGATGCCGATCAACTCCAACCTGGGCAATTTTGGCTATGTGTTCCTTGCCATCATCGGAGCCATTATCGCCATCGGAGGCCCTTCAGGTTGGTATTTCTGCGGATTGAACGGCTCCATCCTGACCCTGGGCTCCCTGGTCTCCTTCCTAACCCTCCACAAGAATTTCACCCGCCCCGTTTCCCAGGTTTCAAATGAGATCAACAGCATCGTGATGGCCACCGCCGGCACCGACAGGGTGTACGCCCTGATGGATGCCGCCCCGGAGGAGGACGAAGGCAAGGTGACCCTGGAGAAGACAGGGAAGGATTCCTGGTCGTGGAAGAAGGAGGATGGGGAGATGGTGCCGATGGAAGGGGCCATTACCCTGAAGGATGTGGACTTTGGATATGTGCCTGAGAAACAGGTGCTTTATGATATCTCCCTCGTGGCTGCCCCGGGGAAGAGGATTGCTTTCGTCGGCGGGACCGGAGCGGGAAAGACCACTATCACGAACCTGATCAACCGCTTCTATGAAATCAGCGACGGG
>CACXFP010000268.1 GCA_902766985.1 uncultured Bacteroidia bacterium
GGAATTCAAGGTCTCTATAAGGTCTTTTGCGTAGGTTTGCCGCTCGACGAGAAGGGCTTCGCTGCCTGTGAAGGCTTTCCTTTCCCTTTCGATCGTCCTGGCTTTGGAGAGGAGGGAGCGGAAGTCATCGGAAGATGCCTCCTTCCGTTCCAGTTTTCCGAACTCATATCTCAGGATGTCCTGTTTCGGGTAGATACCTATAGCTTTCCCATCGTATTTGTCCGCAATCTTCCTCAGCGCTTCCAGCCTGGGATTTCCGTTATCTTCGATTCCGTAGGGGATGGAGGACGCTTCGAGATATTCCAGATATGCGCCGCGGGGATAGGTGCCTCCGACGATCGCGGCCAGTTCCTTGCAGGCCGCATCTTCCCTGAGGTCTCTCCCGGAAGACATGACAACAGACCAGAGCGAATATTCAAAGTCGTTGGAAATCATTCCTCCAAGACATTCGTCCATGGCCATCCTGACGGAGGGATTGGCTTGGTAGAAGGCATGGTTCCTGGCCGTGACGAGCCTGGTTTTCTGCGATAAGGCATAGGCGGTCAGCTCATCGCGGCTTCCCCCCTGGCGGCTCCTTATGTGTTCGAAAGTCACGATTGGGTCGTCGTATTCTTTTACCCTTCTTGCGAGCTGGCGGGAAAGGGAATCCCTCAGTTTCCAGTTGCGTGACCTGACTACCTCTTCGTAAGTTCGTGCTGCGTCGTAGAAATCCCAGGAAAGCCTTCTGGATGAGGCTTCCTTGATGATCCTGTCCAGGACCTCAGCCTGCTGCCTGGGCCTGTCTGCGTTTTCTGCGTCCTTGTATTCTTTCCATAGGGAAACAAGCACATGCCCGTTCCCGTCGGTTTTTTCCTGAGTGGATTTCATGTATTCAGAGTTTGCCTTTGTGATGTATGCCGCACCTGCCAGCAGGGAAGATACGGCGGCAAGGATCAAAATGTTTCTCATTGTTTTCAAAAAAATGATATGGCTTCCGATACTACAAAGGTTGAGCCGCCGATGTAGATGAGGCCCCCATGACCTTCCGGGGACGGTTTTCCGGCCAGCCCGGCGGCAATGGAAATGCCTTCCCCGACGGTCCCCGCGTCAATGGCTTCGGGAGAGGGCAGCCCGCGTGAGGCGAACCAATCCCGGAATCGTTGAAGTATCTTCCCGGAGGGCAGTGCCCTTTTCGTGCCCGGGGTGACGAAAACATAGGAGGCCTTGCGCGGCATCAGGGGGATGATACCGTCGAGGTCCTTGTCGGCCATCACTCCGTAGACGATCGTCAGGGAAGGGAATCTTCCGTTTTCCAGATACCTTTCCAGTTGGGCGAAGTTCTTTTCGAGCGCCGGGGGATTATGACCGATGTCAAGTATCGTATAAGGGTCGTTGCAGACCTTCTCCCACCTGCCGTGGAAACCTGTGATGCCGGCCGTCCGCCTGAGGGCGGCATAGACTTTCCCTTCGTCGTCCAGGCAGTTGTAATATGGATCTTTTTTGAGGATATCAATCGCAGCGAATACGGTCCCGAGGTTCGTTTTCTGGTATTCCCCCTTGAGGTCCATGCCCTCGTACACGGCTTCGACTGCCGGATGGGAAACAGGGAAAGACCTGTCGGCGAATGTCACAGTGCAGAAATCCTTTGCCCTGGATAGGAATACTGGCTCGGTCTCCGGGTCCGTGACCCCGATTATCGCGGGAACACCTTCTTTCATTATCCCTGCCTTCTCGGAGGCGATCTTGCCGAGGGTGTCTCCGAGGATGTCGCAGTGGTCCATGCCGATACTGGTGATTATGCTGAGGTCCGGGGTTATGATGTTGGTGCTGTCCAGCCTTCCTCCCAGCCCCGTTTCAATTACGGCTACGTCAACTTTTTCATCGGCGAACCATTTGAAAGCCATTCCGGTGGTTATCTCGAAGAAGGAAAGGTCGAGCCTCTCGAAAGTGTCTTCCCACCGGCACAGGAAATCCCACACGTATCCTTCCGGAATGAGTGTGCAGGAGTCCTCCGACACTATCCTTGCCCTTTCCCGGAAGTCGAGGATATGGGGAGAGGTATAAAGCCCGGTTTTCTTTCCGCACCCGGCGAGGGCGGCACTCATCATGCTCGCTACTGAACCCTTTCCATTGGTCCCGGCAACATGAATGCTCCTGAATGACCTGGAGGGGAACCCCAAGGCTGAATCGAATTCCAGCATGTGCCCGAGGCCCGGCTTATATGCCTGGGCGAAGGATGTTTTCTGCACTGAGGGGAATCGGTTGAAAATCCTCTCTATCTTTTGGTCGTAGTCTTTCTTGCTGAACTTTTTCAGGCAGTGTACTTTGTTCATCCGAGGGTGGTTTCGTCGCCTTCCGGCGTGTTTTGCATGATGCTTTTTTTGAACTAATCCCAAAAATAACTAATTTTGAGCAGATATTGATAATCCAGATGACAGGAAAGGTCTCGCCCCTATGGTCCGAATATGTGATTGACGGCAGTGCGCCCGCGCTGCCTCCCGGTCAGATGCTCCAGGAGTGTCTGTCGCCGGATGCCGAGGCTCCTGTCAGGCCTGAAGGGGCCTTGGAACCCGTCGTGGATGAAGTGGTGGACCCCGCTCCCTCATCCAATTCCTACGACCCGTCCCTGACGATGGATTACCTTTCCAGGACATCCAGGATGAAAAAGTCCCGCAGGGCTTTCCAGATGTTCTTTCCCGGCCCGTTCACCAGGAGCCGCATCGCCGCCGCCCTGGCCGATACCCTTTGGCTGAGGGGGCATTTCCGCCTGCAGGATATCTGCCTCAGGGCAGAGTGGAAATGGAATCCTTCCGTCCTCGGCAACATGGCGGTTTTCTGGAATTCCGCCGAAGCCGCCGCCGACTATATAGACAGTCTCGGGATATCCCTTTCCGGCTTCTCGTATTCCGGGTCGTCCGACGCATGCCGCGTCTCCTTCGACGCCTCCCTCGACGCCTCCCGCGGGGATGCGGATGCCGACGATGATGTCGAAGGGGATGAAGGGCTGGAGGACACGAGGTCTGAACCTACGGGTGTCTATATGGGAAGGAGCCGTTCCTGTCCGTTGAGGCTTGTGCCTGATCCGGAGAGCTGGATAGTGTATATACCATTCGATTCTTGCGACTACCGCCTGGGCGGTTCCCTGCTTGCGGAATCCTTCGGTACTGCCGGAAGCGTCTTCCCGGAAATCCGGGATGCTGACTATTTCGTCGACTGCTTCGAAGTGGTGAGGGAACTGGTCGAGGACAAGGTGGTGCTTTCCGGAACTTCGGTAGGTGACGGAGGCCTTCTCACCGCATTGGATTCGATGTGCGGGGAGCATGTGGGCGCGAGGATCGACGTGGGTGACGTGATGAGGGCTTCCGGGGAGAAGGGTATCGTCCGCGTGCTGTTCGGGGAGGTCCCCGGCGTGATCATCCAGATCCGCGACATAGATTATGATTACCTCGACGCGGAACTCCTGCTCCAGGATGTCGTGTGGTATCCCATCGGGCATCCCAACGCTGACGGTTCTCTTGAGATATGCAACAACTCTTCTTCCGGCATCGCCGGAATCCTCCAGAGCCTCATGAGCAGCCAGGCCCCTGAGGGAGAAGACTGACGAAAGATTAAGATTCCATTAAAACCATATGACCAAATACGCTAACGTGCCCGAAAAAGATGGCAGCAGGACAAACCCGAAGATATTCGTCCTTGATACCAATATCATCCTCCATGACTACAAGGCGATAAAGAAATTCCAGGAAAACGACCTGGTGATTCCTGTCGCCGTAGTCGAGGAACTCGACAAGTTCAAGAAAGGGAACGACGCCCTCAGCTATAATGCGCGGGGATTCATGAGGGAAATCGACAGGATCACCGAGGGCAAGAAGTTTGGAAAGCGCGGAGTGCAGATAGCCAAGGGGCTGGGGTGCATCAGGGTGGAACCCAACCATCCGTTCGCGGAGGAATTCAAGGACCTTTTCCACGATGACACCCAGGACCACAGGATCCTGGCTACGGCAATGTGGGTGAGGGACAACAATCCCGGAAGGTTTACGGCTCTCGTGACCAAGGATATCAACCTCCGGCTGAAGGCCAAGGCTGCGGGGATGGAGGTCCAGGATTATCTCACCGACAGGGTGGAGGAAAAGAAGGTGGAAGACAGGGAAAGGGAGGTCCGTTTCCTGGACGATATTACGGCCGACCAGGTCCATTCCATCCTTAACGGCCCGGAAAACTGCGTTCAGTGGAAGGGGCTCGTAGAAAGCCGCCCCCAGGCGAACCAGCTGTACAAGTTCAGGGACTCTGAAGGAAGGGTGCACTGCGCCAGGTATGACTGGGACCGTGATGTCATAATCCTCGTCCGTTCCAAGGAAGCGTACGGTATCCGGCCACGCAATGACGAGCAGGTCTTTGCCATGGACGCCTGCCTCAATCCGAAGATTTCGCTTGTTTCCCTCACTGGGGGCGCCGGAACCGGAAAGACGCTGATAGCCATCGCCGCCGCCCTCGAGCAGGAAAGGGATTATGATCAGATCGTGATCACCCGTCCGGCCGTGGTGCTCGGCAACCAGGACATCGGATTCCTGCCAGGGGACAAGGACAGGAAAATGTCCCCTTTCATGCAGCCCATCATGGACAACGTCGCCGTGATCAGGGAACAGTTCCGCGCCTCAAGCAAGGAGGCCCTGAAGATCCAGAGGCTGATCGATGAGGGCAGGATAGTGATCGAGCCCCTGGCCTATATCAGGGGACGCAGCCTCGGCAGGTCCTTCTTTATCATCGACGAGGCCCAGAACCTTACCCCGCATGAGGTCAAGACCATCATCACCAGGGCCGCCGAAGGCACCAAGATGGTGTTTACCGGGGATATCTTCCAGATTGACCAGCCCTACCTCGACATGTGGTCCAACGGCCTGACCCACCTGTCGGACAAGATGGACGGCCAGAAACTTTTCGAGCACATATCCCTCCGCAAGGGAGAACGCAGCGAGCTCTCGGAACTCGCCGCCAGGCTGCTGTAATTTGCGGCATGTTTTCGATATTCGAGTTTTTATAGTATTTTTGCAGGCTGTTCAGACTGACCCGAAATTAATTTAGATTCAAGATAACTATGTTCGAAGAGAAAAAGAGAGTTTACCGTTTCGGTGGAAAGACCGCCGA
>CACXFP010000269.1 GCA_902766985.1 uncultured Bacteroidia bacterium
AGGGCTGAAAGGCCCCGTAAGCTACAGGACCGTTCCCAACGATGAAATGTATTGCGTAGAAACTGCCGACGCCATCGTTCCCGCTTCAGAAAAGGCAGTGACCATCATGAAATACACCGACACCGGCATCTCTGCAGGTGTCGCTTACGAAGCTGCCGGCTATAAGTCAGTATCAATCGGCTTCCCCCTGGAAACGGTACAGGACAGGGACCAACTGAAAATGCTGATGGAGTCGATTGTGGATTTCCTGATGAAGTAACTCAGAGCTTCACCTGCGTGCCTGGGGTCTGGGCCTTTCCGGCCTTGCCCTCTCCGGGAATCATGTCTGAAACGATCTTGTCGAACTCATCCTCAGTGATCATATGGCAGTTGCCATTGAACTTCGCATCGAGTTCCACCTGGAACCTGCGGACATTGATGTCTCCGTCAACGGTACTGGTGTCCTTCAGTGAAAGGGTATCCTTCACATAGAAATTACCCTTTATCTTGCCCCAGAAATCTACATTGCTGCAGATGATATCACCGGTGATAACGGCCTTCTCGCCGACGACCACCTTGCATCTCGAATAAATACGGCCTTCAAAGGAGCCGTCAATCCTGATGTCGCTCGGAGAATAAATCTCACCTTTGATGGTGGTTCCCGCCGACACTCGGCTTACTTCATTGACATTTACTTCAGGTTCGGTTCTGCTGGTCATATTGCTAAATATCTGATTACTTGCTAAAAAATATCCTTGCCATGGCAGTTCTTGTACTTCTTGCCGCTTCCGCAAGGGCAGGGATCATTACGGCCGACCCTCTTTTCGGCACGGACAGGGGCGTTTGAACGCTGCTCTCCGTTCGTGGTAAGGTCGGAAGGGCGCGTAGTCTGCATCCGGGACATATCCGTGCGCCTCTGGGGGGCCTTTGCCGCATGTGCCTCGCTGTCGTCACGCAGCGGAATGTATGATCTGAGGAGGAAAGAGAGTACGTCGCGGTTGAGATCGTCGAGCATGGACTCGAAGAGGTTGTAACTCTCGATCTTGTAGACTACGAGAGGATCCTTCTGCTCATATGCGGCGTTCTGGACGCTCTGGCGGAGGTCATCCATGTCGCGAAGATGCTGCTTCCAGTGCTCATCTATCTGGTAAAGGATGATGGACCGGCTGAGGCTCTTGGCAATCTCCTTTCCCTGGGAATTGTAGGCTTTTTCGAGATCGACGCTGAGAGTCAGCATCTTGCGGCCGTCGGAGATAGGGATGGCTATGTTCTTGTACATGCTCCCCTGCTTCTCGTAAACCTGCTTGATGAAAGGATAGACCTTCTCTGACATGGTGTCCATCCTCCTGCCGTATGTCTCCTGCATATGGTCATAGAGTTTCCCGACCAGTTCGTCAGGCTTGGCCGATTCATAGAAATCGGCGTCGAAGCCCGGATCGATGGAGAGCTTGCCCATCACATATGAGGAAAAATCCTCGAAATTCATTCCTTCCGAACTGCTTACCAGCATGGTAGCGGTGTCGAGCATCATGTTCTGGACGTCAATCTCTATCCTTTCTCCGGAAAGGGCGTTGCGGCGTCGGGCATAGACAGCGCCACGCTGGTTGTTCATCACGTCGTCATACTCCAGGAGCCTCTTGCGGATACCGAAGTTGTTTTCCTCGACCTTCCTCTGTGCTCTCTCTATCTGGCTGGAAAGCATCGAACTCACAAGGACGTCGTCCTCTTTCATTCCCAGCTTGTCCACCACGCCGGCGATCCTCTCGGAACCGAAGAGCCGCATAAGCTTGTCCTCGAGGGAGATGAAGAACTCCGACGATCCGGGGTCCCCCTGACGTCCGGAACGTCCCCTGAGCTGGCGGTCGACACGGCGGCTGTCATGCCTCTCCGTACCGACGATAGCAAGTCCTCCGGCTTTCTTGACTTCCGGGGAAAGCTTGATGTCGGTTCCTCGTCCGGCCATGTTGGTGGCGATGGTCACGGTCGAAGTCTGGCCTGCCTGGGCCACGATCTCGGCCTCGCGGGCATGCTCCTTGGCATTCAACACATTGTGACGGATTCCCCTGAGCCTGAGCATTTTGCTGAGGAGTTCGGAAGTCTCCACATCCGTAGTGCCTACAAGGACCGGCCTTCCCTCCCCGGTCAGTTCCACGACCCTGTTGATCACTGCGTTGTATTTGGCCCTCTTCGTCTTGTAAATCACATCCTCCCGGTCGTCACGGATTACAGGACGGTTGGTAGGGATCACGACGACGTCGAGCTTGTATATGGACCAGAATTCGCCGGCCTCCGTCTCTGCCGTACCGGTCATACCGGCGAGCTTGTGGTACATCCTGAAATAGTTCTGCAGGGTGATGGTGGCAAACGTCTGTGTGGCAGCCTCCACCTTCACGTTTTCCTTGGCCTCCACCGCCTGGTGCAGACCGTCGCTCCAACGGCGTCCTTCCATCACACGTCCGGTCTGTTCGTCGACAATCTTCACCTTGTTGTCCACGATGATGTAGTCGACATCCTTCTGGAACATGGCATAAGCCTTCAGGAGCTGCGTGACAGTATGCACGCGCTCGCTCTTCAGGGAGAAATCCTCCATCAGGGCATCCTTCTTCTCCTGCTTTTCAGCAAGGGTAAGCCCGCTCTGTTCGATGGAGGCTATCTGGCTTCCCACGTCCGGGAGCACGAAGAAGTTGGGATCGGAGACATAACCGGCCATGAGGTCGGAACCCTTGTCGGTCATCGTAACCGAATTCTGCTGTTCCTGGATGACGAAATAGAGGGGGTCGGTGACCACATGCATCTCCCTCTCGTTGTCCTGCATATAGAAATTCTCGGCTTTCTGCATTATCTGCTTCATGCCGGTCTCGCTGAGGAACTTGATGAGCGGCTGGTATTTCGGGAGTCCCTTATGGGCCCTGAGAAGAAGCTTTCCGCCTTCATTCTCGTCTCCTGCGGCTATCGCCTTCTTGGCTTCGTTAAGCACTTGGTTCACAAGTGCTCTCTGGCTCTGGTAAAGTCTCTCGACATAGGGACGGAACTCCATGAACTGGGCATCGTCCTCCGCCTTGGGGACGGGTCCGGAGATGATGAGAGGGGTCCTGGCATCGTCAATGAGGACGGAGTCTACCTCGTCGACGATGGCATAATGGTGCTTCCTCTGGACAAGGTCGTCCATGTTCACGGCCATGTTGTCGCGGAGATAGTCGAAACCGAACTCGTTGTTGGTGCCGAAGGTTATGTCGCAGTTATACGCATTCTTGCGCGCATCGGAGTTGGGCTCGTGCTTATCGATGCAGTCGACGGAAAGCCCATGGAACATGTACAGGGGACCCATCCATTCTGAATCTCGCTTGGACAGGTAGTCATTGACCGTGACCACGTGGACTCCCTTTCCGGCCAGGCTGTTAAGGAACACGGGAAGGGTTGCCACGAGGGTCTTTCCTTCACCGGTCGCCATCTCGGCGATCTTTCCCTGGTGAAGAACGATACCGCCTATGAGCTGGACATCATAATGGACCATGTCCCAGGTGATTTCATTTCCTCCAGCCTTCCAGTGGTTGTGATAGACGGCCTTATCCCCCTCGATCGTCACGAAATCATGGGCGATGCTGAGGTCGCGGTCGAAATCGGTGGCGGTAACTTCGACAGTCTCGTTCTGGGCGAACCTGCGGGCGGTAGACTTCATGATGGCAAAGGCCTCGGGAAGGATTTCGTCAAGTTTCTTCTCGATCGCCTCGTCCTCTTCCTTCACAAGCTTGTCCGACTCCGTTGCCAGGGACTCCTTTTCATTGACGGGGATGTCAGTCTCCATAATGGCCCTGATCTCGTCTATACGTTTCTCGAAAGGGGCCTCGACCTCACGCAGGCCGGCCTTGAGGGCTTCCGTTCTCGCCCTTAGGGCGTCATTTGAGAGACCGTCTATTTCCTTATATGCGGCAAGCACCTTTTCCAGAATGGGTTTCACGAGTTTCATGTCCCTGTCCTGCTTGGTGCCGAACACTTTCTTTATTACTCCAATGAATGATGCCATTGTACCTTTTTAATTGTATAACTTGCAAAAATAATCAATAACCCGCACACCAACAACAAAAAAAGAGCCAGAGCCAGGGCCCCGACAACTTGTCATAAGGCGGAAACGGCATCGCGCAGGAAAGAGACGAATGCGGGCCAGGAATTGGAGTACAGGAATTCCCTGGCGACTGATGGATCGGCCGTCTTACCCGATTTCAAGATATCAAGCATCTCATCATCATCGTGGTATATAAGGCAAAGATTATCGGCGGCAAGGTCGCGGAAGGCGCCTGCGTCAGGCCCGACAGGGGTCCCTCCCATCGCTATGGTATCCATAAGCGCCCCCGAAGAAGAGATGCTGCCGGGAAGGTAAGGGAAAAGGATATGCCTGCTCCCGCGCACAAGGGATGCGATCTCATCAAAGCCAGGCCGTTCATTCCTGAATTCCGCCCTTCCTTGCGGAAAAAGTCCGATGGCTTCCTCGATCTTCGAGGCAAGGGTCCCGTCCTTGCACCGGCCGACGACCGATATCCTGAGGCCGGAATTCCTCACGGACTCCTTTGAAAGGAATTCAGCGACCCCCTTGTAAGGAAGTATGTCGCCCCAGATAAGTACGTCCCGCACCGGAGCCCCGTCACCATCCTGCCTGTCCGGGATATTGGAAAGGTCCAGGCGCAGGGGGTGGGGACGGAAGACGGCTTTCCCCGGATCCAGACCCCGGGCCTGAAGATAATCCCTTGCATATGCCGCCGCAGCCTCAGAATGTGAGAGGATGAGGTGCGAGCGTTTCATAAGGACGCCGGTAAGGAGACGGGAAAGGAAATTCTCCCCTTTGTGGGGATGGATATTGTGGAATATGAAAACTATCTTCCGCCGACGCGAATGCATGATCCGCAATGCCAGCAAGGCCATCATGGATTGGAGCAGTGCAAGTTTCTGGAAAGCCATGGTTTCCACGAAACTAAGCAGGAAAACATCGGCCTTGAAAGCATTCCGAAGCATGGCGGTCCCCTGCATCAGGCAAGGCCGGTTGTCTGCTTCGAGCACATCAAAATGAGACTCAAGCCCTTTTTTCAACTGGATGAAATAAGCGCTTGGGTACCCGGTTCCTCTCTTGGCCGATGGAGAAACATATATATTCATCTTCCCGGTATTCATCTTCCGAAAACCCGTTTAATGAAATACGTGAACGAAGCGATCCATATCTGCCAGGAAGGGGTTCCGATATACTTCCTGTAGTAATAACAGTCGCTGCGGAACTTCATCCGGCGTATCTTTACCTCATCATAATGCTTGCGCACGGTAGCGCCATGCTCGTGGAGCACGCTCACCTGTGGGAAATACCACACCTTGCGGCCGATTTTCTTCATCCTTTCCGAAAGGATAGCCTCTTCGCTGAACAGGAAGGTCCCGGGATCCATGCCGCCGCAAGACTTCCAATCCGCCGCCCTCACCATGAAAAAAGATCCCATGACCCTGTAGCACGGGCCCTCTGCCGCTTTTTCAGGGTAATTGTAACCGAACCTTTCAGCATGACGGGCAGCAGACATGAACGGCGTGCTCCAATAGACCCAGACATGCTTGTCCCAGAAAGACTTGAACTCCTCCGGACTCTGCAGTCTCCCGTCAGGTCCGATGACCTTCGGACCGATTATCCCCACATCCGGGAGGGATGCCAGACGGCCGGCAAGGCGGTCGGCGGCATCTGCATCAGTGAATATGATATCATTGTTGGAAAACAGAAGGTAACTGTCATCGTGTCCCTCCCGGAAAAGGTTCTCCATCGCATAGGCAGCTCCGATATTGCAGGCTTTGGCAAATCCGGCATTCTCCCCGGACGGAATTACGATACAGCCTTCCGGCAGACCTTCCTCCAATGACCTGAGGCTCTCCGGAGTCGATCCGTTATCTACGACTATGACCCGGTGGGGAGAGGATATCTTGCATACCTCCTCCCTGACGAACTTCACGGTCCTGAGACTTGAACGGTAACTGACTATGATGACGGCGATCATTTCCAAAACTTTTCTATAAACCTCCTCCGGATTCCTTTCCATTTCCTTTTTAGCCACCCTTCATTCCAAGACGAATGAGGCTGGTATTCAACGCAGTCCACATTCCTTGAATTTTCGCCTTCGCCAAACAGGAGCGAAGGACGGAAGGAATCCTTCCAATAAACGAACATCAGCGAAGGCTGGTCGCGGTGGGCATGGGAAAGGAATCCTTTCCACCATTCCTCGGAAATACTCACAACCCTGACGTCGCAATGCCGGCGCAGCATGATATTGTTTTCAAAAAGGCCGAAATGCTCCGGGAACCCCTCCCGCTTAAGGTAATTCCTGAGTTCCGACGCTTCGCGCAAACCCATCCTGGCGGATGCCGCACAAGCTCTTATCTCTTCATACGCACAGTCCCTGAGCGGATGGGGGACCTGCGCGACCAGGGCTCCCGATCCGATTGCCGCATCCGTAGCCTTGAACAGGCCGGGGCCTTTGATCAAAATGTTTGCATCAATCCACAGGCTCCATTCGTATTCCTTCAGGACCTTGTGGGGCAGGATTTTCACATATCTTGAAAGGACGGTGGCATCCGGTGAAGAAAAAGGAACCGGACGGACATCCCAGGCCCCATCCCTTCCGGGAGGCAAAGAGTCGGAGAAGCAGATGAAATCCCAGTCGGGAGCTATGGCTTCCGGCTGTCTCAGGATATCGTAATCCCCGATGATACATGTATATACAACCTTTCTCATCCTGGCAGTCCGCATTTTTTCCCAGCCTCGCGAAGGAATCCGTCCGTAAAATAGGTCATCTTTCCCTGGAGACTGGAGAAAGTCATTTCGCCGAAATAAAGCTTGCCGCCTGCGTAATAGAAATCCACCCTCACTTCGGGGAATCCCTCCGAAATGGCAGCTGCGGCGGAAAGCATCTGTCCGAGGCAATCCGGCCTGCCAACAGAACCGTTCCCGTCAAGATAGTGGTCCGAAAAGACGAGAGCATCCTCGCGACGGTTCCATTCCGTATCGTAAAGGTCCAGATAAAGCCGGTCGGAAGTCCTGCCATGACATGTGAGTATATAGCTTGGAACGCCACCGAAACACCATACCTTATAATCGACAGGAAGGGCCTCCCCGTCTCCCAGGAAAGGCTCGGCCAAAATCCTGGGCGGAATGCCGTTATAATACGTCTCCCCATGGACATAGCCATATTTCACCTTCAAGGCGGCATCCAGCCCCCTGCAGACGGCGTCCCTGTCCGACAACGTTTTATCCACGACGACAGTGGACCCGCTGTCATGGCTGCATTTCAGGACGAATCTTTCCGGAAGGCTGTCCCATGGGATATCGGATGATCGTTCCCATACCCCAAGGAGAGGAACCAACAGGCTCCCAAGGCCTTTTTTAGCGACAAAATCCCTTACCGCGACCTTGTCCGCACATCCGGTCCACGACGAAGTGTCGCCCTTGCACATCAGCCACTGGATCTTCTCATTGAGGTCCCGCGGATTATCCCAATCCACCTTATATCCTTTCCATGTTTTCCACTGCCTGTCGACAAGGACGGAATGGAAGTGATCAAGCATGAACATCCTGTAGAAGGGTTTCATTTTACTCACGACTGAATCCAGGATCTTCCGTTTCTCACCGGGCAGAAGGCCGATGACGACCGCCAGGACGGAAGCGACGACGAAGGATACAAGGGTCCCGATAATGACATGGCCGGAGAATCTCCTGTAAATCAGGAGATATGCAACCATTGCAATAGAATAGAGCAAGGGACGGACAAAGGCTTTCCGCGCGAAATCGAAGGATGGATATCCGAGGACGGTGCGGGCCAGGATGAGATAGTTCAGCTTGGCGATGGCCTCGCCGATTACGGAAATGATGATGATGGTGTGGGCGGGAGCACCCGAACGGAAAGCAAGGTAACCGGCAAGAAGGACGAGAACGTAGACGAGGCAGTACTGGATCTTGAACCATTTAATCCGGCCCGAAGCGTTTATTATCTGGACTATGCCGGCAGAAGTAGTGGAAACGATCCCGAAAACCAGCGTCCAGAAACACATCAGAGGAGCGTCTGAAGGCATGTTGGGGCCAAGCCATATCTTCAGAAGGCCATCAAGTTCGGGGACAACGGTGAAGAAGACGAGCAGTATGACAAGCATGCTGAGCCTTCCGACAGTACAGGAAAGGTAATGGCTCCGTCCGCGTTCGCCTGAACTGTAATTCTGGGTTATCTGCGGTGTCGCCGCAAAGTCTATGTTGCCGGTGAAGCGGTTGACATAGTTGAACACTGTGTTCGCTATCCCGTAAGCTGCGTTCACACCGGTACCGAAGAAGAAATTGATCAGCATGTTGCTGCCCTGGGCCCGGGCTACGACAGCGGCCTGGGACAGGAGGTTATAATTGCTGAATGAGAAAACTTCCTTATAATGGCTCCAACCCTTTACGAATTTCCAGCCTACGATGGTGGGCCAGTATTTACGGCACAGCAGGTGATAGATGACAAAAGAAGCAAAAGTGCTTGCAGCCATGAAAACGGCATAGAGCCTGAGCGCATTGCCTTTATAAACGAGAAGCAGGGCTACGAGGGCTAGTTTAACCAGATTGAGGCAGATGTCGATCACAGCCACGGAGCCGAATCTCTCATGAACGGTGAAAAGGCTCTGGAACGGAACGTTCATGATTCCGATGCATGCCACGAGAGTACTCACCTGGAAGACAAACATTGCATCTGCCTCCCTTCCATGGGCCACTTTCAGGAAATTGAGGATGTAAATAAGGCCTACTGCTTCGATAATGAGGAAAAGGGCTGCCGCGCACCCGATGTGAAGGACATTGCATATGTTGAACATCCTGCCGGGATTGCCATCCGGCCGTCCCATCTCATAATTGAGGAATCTCTGGGTTGTCGAGGACAGGGCGGCAGATATGAAACTGAATGCCGTAACGACGCTCCCGACAATTCCATACAGACCGTAATCATCAACTCCAAGGGCCTTCAGCACAAGTCTGGTGGTAACAAGGCCGACAAGGATCGTCACGGCCATCCTGACATATACGACAACCGTGTTCTTCGCTATCCTGATATTTCCCGCCCTGTCTTCCATCTGCTATATATCATTCCTGAAAGGGGAAACCCTTATGAAATCCATTCCGCATGCCGCCGCAAAATCCCGGTCGGCGTCCCCATCCCCTATCATAACCGATCCTTCCGGTACAATTTCAGGATACTGCTCCATCGCCCGGAGGAACATCCCCTTGCCGGGCTTGCGGCAGGGATCATCCTTATCGGCTGACGTACAACTATATACAGCGTCAATCCTGCCCCCGTGAGCCTCAATCTCTCCAACCATCCTGCGATGTATTGAAAGCAAATCTTCCTCGCTCATCACTCCTCTGCCGACTCCTCGCTGGTTCGTTACCACCAGTATCCTGCAGCCGGAAAGCCTTGAAATAAGGTCGAAAATACCCGGGCGGAACTCGAAATCCACCCACCTCCTGACATAATCCCCGACCATCTGTCTGTTGATTACCCCGTCCCGGTCAAGGAAGACATTCCTGTATGCGGCAGCCTTGCCGGCCACGGACATCATCTCCGCCACTTGCGGCAGTTCATCCGATGCCCTGACATAGTCCTCCGGAACTCCGATATCGATGAAATAACAGTCAGATACGACACCCGAAAGACCAGCTTCAGGAGAACCAGCCAATGGTTCAAGCACTTCTTTTTCAAAGGAGAACCTTTCCGGAAGCGAAGACATGACAGAACGGAGGAAAACCCTGTCAACATAATAGACGCCGCCGTTTATCAGACCTTCCGCACAAAATGCTTTTTCGCGGAAAGAGGTGATGCGGATGCCATCCGTGACGACTTCACCATACCTGTCGAAATCCCGCATGGGCTTCAAGGCCACGGATACCGGCCCGGATGCGGATTCCATGAAGGAAGGCAGATCCACATTGAAGAAGGTGTCTCCGTTGATTATCAAAACCTTGTCAGAGGAACAGCGCTCAAGGGCCAGACGTATGCCTCCTCCGGTACCAAGGGGCTCTTCTTCTTCAGAGAAGACGAATTCGAAAGGGTAAACGGATGCATTTGCCGTCACCCAATCCTCCACGGCTTTCCGAAGATAACCAACCGACAGGACGACCCTGCATGGTCCGGAAGGTCTCAGCCAGTCGAGCAGCCAGGCAATGAACGGCCTTCCCGCAACGGATGCCATGCATTTCGGCACTTCCCGCACCACAGGCCGGAGCCTGGTCCCGAGACCGCCTGCCAGTATGATTACATCGGAATCCATATCACTTTACCACCCACGAATGAGCTCCCCGCGGCGAGAACTGGAAAGGCATGACCCTTCCGGAGCCCAACCCGTTCAGGGCCCTCGTCACTTCAACCCTCCTGGTAGGATCCACCAGGAACATTATTACTCCGCCTCCTCCTGCACCGGATACCTTGCCGGCGATCGCTCCGCTTTCCATAGCTACATCCATGGCCTCCTGGATCATCGGATTGGTGACATGGGAAGACATCTTCTTCTTGTCTTCCCACGCGAGCCCAAGCAACCTCGCAAGTTCTTTGATATTCCCCGCCAGCAGGGCGTCCCTCATCTCAAAAGCACTCAGGCGGATGCGTTTCATGGCCTCGATGGCCGCCTCATTTCCCGAGGAAGTATTCTTCTGCTGCTCGCTTATGATGGCCGCGCTGGATCTTGACTTACCTGTATAATACAGCATCAGCGAGGTCTCCAATTCGCTCCGGACATCCTCGTCAAGGACAAGGCCATGCACATCAGCCCCGCCACCGGGATGGAACTCCATGAAATTGAATCCTCCGAATGCCGCAGAGTACTGGTCCTGCCTTCCTCCGGCAAAGCCAAGGTCTTTCCTTTCTATCGCATAGGCTTCAGCCGCCAGGTCATAAGGGTCTGAATGCAATCCGAGCCACTTCTCCATGCAGTCCAGGATGCAAACTACCATCGTTGACGAAGTCCCGAGTCCGGAACCGGCAGGCGCATCATTCCAGGTGGTGATCCTGAAACCTCCGGAGAGTTTTCCAAGGCCCTTCCCTTCCAGTATCAGGCGATTGACAACCCCCTTGACCAAGGGGGCGTCTCCGTCGATGGAAAGAAGTCTGCCGGCAGGCATCTTTCCGTGGAAGTCAGCGTCGTACGAATCGATGACGACCAATCCGTCCCCAGTTTCCTCAATGCTGCAATACGCGCTGAGGTTGATGGTAGCGCTGAGGACCGCTCCCCCGTAAATGTCACAGAAAGGGGAAACGTCGGAGCCTCCGCCGGCAAGACCGACACGAAGGGGGGCTTTGCTTCGGACCGTCATCTTGAACGATATTCTTCCAAGGCTCTTGCCAGGACATCAAGTGCCCTCCCAAGATCCTCTTTGTTTAACACATACGCTATCCTGACCTCGTTTCTCCCAAGGCCGGGGGTCGCATAGAAACCGGCTGCGGGGGCCAACATCACAGTCTCTCCGCCAGGCAAGACTCCGGTATACCTGAAATCCGTAAGGCACCACCTGCAGAAATCCTCGGCATCCTCAACCGGGAGCCTCACTATCGTATAGAACGCGCCTCCCGGAAGATTCGTGAAGACTCCGGGAATCCGGTTCAATCCTTTTACAATGAAATCCCTCCTGGATATATATTCATCATACACCTTCTTCTGGTAGTCTTCAGTCCCGTCAACCGAATTCTCTGCAACGATCTGGCCGAGAAGAGGAGGACTGAGGCGGGCCTGGCAAAATTTCATCATCACGGCGCGTAGAGCCGCATTCCGGGTGACCATCATACCGATGCGGATTCCACACTCCGAATAACGCTTTGATACGGAGTCGATTACAATAACATTGTCGTCAAGGCCTTCGAGACTGAGTGCGCTGCAATAGGCCGCTCCGTCATAAACAAACTCGCGATAGACCTCGTCGCTGAGAAGGAAAAGGTCGTGCCTGAGTACTATCTCGCGAAGCCTTTGCATCTCTTCCGGAGAATAAAGTCCCCCCGTGGGATTGTTAGGATTGCAGATAAGGATCGCCTTGGTCTTCGGTGTTATCATCTTCTCGAATTCCTCCACCGGAGGAAGAGCGAATCCGTCTTCAATCCTGGACGTCACCGTCCGGACAACCGCTCCAGCGGATTTCGCAAAGGAGAAATAATTCGCGTACGAGGGTTCCGGGATGATTATCTCGTCGCCCGGATCCAGGCATGACATAAAAGTAAACAGAAGGGCGAAAGACCCTCCTGAAGTCACGATTATCTCCTCGGGGTCCACGGTTATCCCATAGCGGGAATAATAACGGGAGAAAGCCTGCCTCAGGGAAAGGAATCCCTGGCTGGGACTGTATTCGAGGGTCGTGCGCGAAATCCGCCTGATAGCTTCAATAGCCTTTTCAGGGGTCGGGATGTCCGGCTGGCCTATATTGAGGTGATATATCTTCACCCCTTCCCCCTCGGCTGCAGCAGCGAAAGGGGCAAGTTTACGGATTGGAGATGAAGGCATCCCGGCGCCGCGTTCAGAAAAAGTTGGCATGGCGATATAATTATTCTGAAGCCCGTGCGACGTTTCCGCTCTGGCTCAGGCCGTAGAGCAGGACTGCCACAAAGCATATCAATGGAACGGCAAACGATACGTTGACTCCAGGCAGTCCTGCGACTACGTCCATGTCTATGATCCTGGCCTGGAGGGGAGGAAGCACGGAACCGCCAAGGATGGCCATTATCAGGCCGGCGGCACCTATTTCAGTGTCATTCCCCACATTACCCAAGGCAAGACCGTAGATGGTGGGAAACATCAGGGACATGAATACGGACACGCCGACAAGGCAGTACAGCCCCGTCCGGCCGCCGATGAAGATCACTCCAAGGGTGAGGAGGATATCGGCGGCGGCGAAAACCGCGAGCATCCTGGAAGGTCTGAAATACTTCATCAGCCAGGTACTGATGAATCTGGTGGAACAGAAGCATACCATGGCAATGATATTGAGCAGCTGGGAATTCTTCTCGGCAGTCTGCTCGGCTATGCCTGGCTCCATCCCCCTTCCGATATACTCCGGCATCAGGACGGATGTACCGTATTGTATGATAAAGGTCCAGCATGTAATCTGTGCACCCACATAGAAGAACTGCGCGATGACGCCGTTCCTGTAGGCTCTATTCTGCCAAAGCCGGCTAACAGTCGGTCCGAAGGCACCGGAAAGCCCTTCTTCAGGAGATTTTCTTACCGGATTCTTCATCATGAGTATGAGGAAGAATACTACGATGAGGATCACGCCTATGGCGACGTAAGGTCCGGCGATGACAGCCAGGTCGGCCTGCTTCACGGCCTCAAACGAAGCCTGGTCGAGGGATACCCTCTCTGCGGAACTCATGGGATTCATCCTTGACTGGATGAAATTCATCGCCACGAACATGCCGCAAAGGGAGCCGATAGGATTGAAGGATTGGGCGAAATTCAGCCTCCTGGTAGCCGTTTCCCTGTCTCCCATCGCAAGGATGAAAGGATTTGCGGAAGTTTCCAGGAAACTGAGGCCGCAGGTAAGGATGAAATATGCTGCCAGGAAAGGATAGTAGTTGCCGATCCTGGCGGCGGGGATAAACATCAGGGCCCCGACGGCATAAAGGCCCAGACCCATGAGGATCCCGGACTTGTAATTGAATCTCTTTATGAAAAGGGCGGCAGGCAGTGCCATACAGAAATACCCTCCGTAGAATGCCAGTTGCACCAGGGCTCCGTCGGTGACGCTCATCCTGAAAATCTTGGAGAATGATTTCACCATCGGATTCGTTATGTCATTGGCAAAGCCCCACAGGGCGAAACAGCAGGTTACAAGGATGAACGGGATGACATAACTCACCCCTTCCCTGGATTTGAGTATGGACTGACGGTTCATTCTCCCTCTCAGTTTTCTTCCTCCTCTTCTTTCTTTGCAGGAGA
>CACXFP010000270.1 GCA_902766985.1 uncultured Bacteroidia bacterium
CCGACGAGGAGGAGAGGCTGTATCACAGGACTACCCAGGTGGAGGCCCCGCTCCGTCTTGCCGGAGTGCTACAGCAGTACATTGAATACGGCGCCGATCCGGGCCATGTGTGGGAGAAATACGGCAATGTCCAGAAGAAGGTGATCGAGAGCTATGCTCCCGGGATGAGGAAGGAGGTTGCCATGCAGCCGAACGGCCTGCTCTGGGCCCAGCTGGACGGAGTCGCCCTGTCCTGGATGAACGCCTATGTGGACGGACGTCCCGTCACCGAGAGGGCCGGGTACCAGGTTGAGACCAACGCTTTCTGGTACAATTCCATCTGCTTCGCCCTCGAGATGGAGAAGGAGTACGGAAGCCCCAGGGGCCAGTTCGTCAGGAAATGGACTCCCGTCCGTGATCTCATAAAAGAGAATTTCATGAAGGTGTTCTGGATACCTGACGGCAGGTATCTCGCCGATTACGTGGACGGGAATGGACAGAACCGCCAGGTCCGCCCCAATATGCTGTATGCTCTTTGGGTCAAGAATTCGCCTGTGGACATGGAAGTGTTCCAGGATATCATGAAAGTCATCGACAACGAACTCGTCACCGCCAGGGGCATCAGGACCCTGTCCCCGAGGGACGTGAACTACAAGGGAGTGTATGAAGGCTCCCAGAGGGACCGGGACCTCGCCTATCACCAGGGCAGCACCCGTCCTTCGCTTCTTGGCCCCTATGTCGAACTGTGTTTCCGCATCCGCGGGGCTTCCTTCTGGAAAAAGGCCGAGTGGCTGAAGGAGGGCTTCGAAGAGGACCTCAGCAAGCACGGTGTGGGAGCGTTCTCCGAACTTTACGACGGAGACCCCCCTCATGAGGCCCATGGCGCGATCGCTTCAGCGTTGAGCACGGCGTCGCTTCTTAAGGTAGATTTCCTCATGGATATTTTCAAGGAGGGCAGGAAATGAGAGTATTGATGTTTGGCTGGGAATTCCCGCCCCATATTGCGGGAGGACTTGGAACGGCCTGCTACGGAATAGTCAAGGGCCTTGCTTACAACGGAGTCGATTCGATTTTCGTGATGCCTTCGGCTTCCGGCGACGAAGACAAGAGCGTGGATATCATCAACGCCAGCGACGTCGCCGTGGATACGGTGAGCACTTCTGTGGATGAATTCCTCGACAGGGTGAAATTCGTGCATATCGGCACGAACATGGTCCCGTACGTCAATCCGGAGGAGTTCAGCGAACTCGTGAGTTCGGAGAGGAAGAGGGAAGTGAAGGATTTCCGTGTCCAATATGGCCAGAAATACCGTTTCTCCGGCAAGTACGGGGCGAACCTCATGGAGGAAGTCGCCAGGTATGCCATGGTCGGAGGGACGATCGCCATGCAGCATAGGGATGAATTCGATGTAATCCATGCCCATGACTGGCTCACCTATCTGGCCGGCATAGCCGCTAAGGAACTGACAGGCAAGCCGCTCGTCGTGCATGTGCATGCCACGTCCTATGACCGTGGAAGCGAGGACCAGATAGATACCCGCGTCCTTGGCATCGAACGCCGCGGAATGCTTGCCGCCGACAAGGTGGTCACCGTGAGCGACCTCACCAGGAATATCGTCATCAACAAATACGGGATCGACCCTTCAAAGGTCGTCACCGTCCATAATGCGGTGGACTTCAGCGGCAGGGAGAATATCCATGTCGAGAGGGGAGTCTCCGACAAGGTCGTTACCTTCCTCGGCAGGATTACCTTCCAGAAAGGTCCGGAGTATTTCATCGAGGCGGCGGCCAAGGTCCTCAAGAGGACGGAGCACGTCCGGTTCGTGATGGCAGGGAGCGGCGACATGATGAACAGGTGCATCCGCCACGTGGCCAGGCTGGGCATTTCCGACCGTTTCCATTTCACCGGATTCCTCAGGGGAGACGATGTCCAGAAAATGTTTGCCCTTTCCGACGTCTATATCATGCCGTCGGTTTCCGAGCCTTTCGGCATATCCCCCCTCGAAGCCATGAGGACGGGGGTGCCTTCCATAATCTCCAAGCAGTCCGGCGCTGCAGAAGTCCTCAATTACGCTTTCAAGGTGGACTTCTGGGACGTTGACGCCATCGCTGACAAGATTTACGCCCTTCTTAAGTATCCCGCCCTTTCCGATTTCTCGGCCAGGGTCGGATACGACGAGGTGAACACCCTTAAGTGGAACAATGCCACAGCCAAATTGAAGGCTGTATACGAATCGATAGTAAACAAGTAACATACATGATGTCATGAAAAAATCTATAGTATTCTATTTCCAGGTACACCAGCCCACAAGGCTCCGCCTCTACAGATTTTTCGATATAGGGAAGGATTCCCATTACTATGATGATTTTGCCGACAGGACCATCCTGAAGAGGGTCGTGCAGAAATGCTACCTTCCGATGAACGCCCTTCTTCTTGACGTCATCAAATCCACCAAGGGAGCCTTCAAATGCGCGTTCTCCATCTCCGGTTCCGTCCTCGAGCAGCTGGAGAGGTATTCACCCGAAGTGATAGACAGTTTCAAGGCCCTTGCGGACACCGGTTGCGTGGAATTCCTCAACGAAACATATTACCACTCCCTTGCCTCCCTGGCCAATCCGGCAGAGTTCGCCCATCAGGTGAACAAGCACAGAGATTTGATAACCAGGCTTTTCGGCACCAAGACGACGACTTTCAGGAACACTGAGCTCATATACAACAACGGTATTGGAGAGCAGGTACATGACCTGGGCTACAAGACGATCCTCACCGAGGGAGCCCGCCACATCATGGGCTGGAAGAGCCCGAATTTCGTCTATTCCGACAAGACCAGGCCGGAAATGAAGCTCCTGCTCAGGAACTACGCCCTCAGCGACGACATCGCTTTCCGTTTCTCCGACAGGGGATGGATGGACTGGCCCCTCACCGCAGACAAATACGTTGAAAAGCTGAAGGCCTCCGCAGCGGAAGGCGACATCGTGAACCTCTTCATGGATTATGAGACCTTCGGGGAGCATCAGAGCGCATCATGCGGCATTTTCGACTTTATGCGCGCGCTTCCCGAGGCCGTGCTCGCAGACGGTACCTTCGATTTCCTCACACCCGGCGAAGCGGCCCGGACCCATGCTCCCGTTTCCACCCTCGACGTGCCGGAAACCATTTCCTGGGCTGACGAGGAAAGGGACGTGACCGCATGGCTTGGAAACGAACTCCAGCAGGATGCCTACAACAAGCTTTACAGTCTCACCGAGAAGCTCAGCATCCTGGGAGATCCCGTCCTCTGGGCAGATTTCGGACATCTCCAGGAGAGCGACCACTTCTATTATATGTGCACGAAGTTCTTCTCCGACGGCGAAGTCCACAAATACTTCAATCCCTACGATACGCCTTACGAAGCTTTCATCAATTACATGAACGTTTTAAGCGATTTTATGATCCGTGTGGATGATGCGAATTCCGTTTCAAATGCTAACTTTGCA